>JAUJMG010000174.1 GCA_030446955.1 Thermomicrobiales bacterium | reverse complement strand
GCTCGTGGCAGGTCTTGAGGAAGTGCCAGATCGTGTAGTTGTTCTCGTCGGACATCGTGTAATAGGAGTTGTCCCAGTCCATCCAGTAGCCGAGCCGGATGGACTGCTCCGTCTGCCGGGCGGCGTACTTCCAGACCCGCTCTTTGCACCGCTGCACGAACTCGGCGATGCCGAAGGCTTCGATGTCCCGCTTGCTCTTGAGCCCGAGCTCCTTTTCGACCTCGACCTCAACCCAAAGCCCCTGGCAGTCGAACCCGTTCTGGAACCGCTGCTTCTTCCCGATCATGTTGTGGTAGCGCTGGAAGAGATCCTTATACGTTCGACCCCAGGCGTGGTGGACGCCCATCGGGTTGTTGGCCGTGATGGGGCCATCGAGGAAGGAGAAGCGGGTCGAGGAGGCGTCGTTGCGGTGGAGGTACTGCTCCACAGTCGCTTCAGCTTCCCAGCGAGCGAGCGTCTCGCGCTCCATCGTGGGGAAGTCGACCTTGGCGGGAACTTCGGAGAAGGTGGCCATCGGGATGTCTGCTCCTGCTCTGCCGTAGATGCCGAAGAGATGACAAAAAGCCCGTCCTCGACTGAGGACGGGCGAACCCGCGGTACCACCTCGATTGGCCGGCGCGAGCCGAACCCACTCGGTCGCGCCGCCGCTCGTCCAGCGAGACGGGCAGGGCGCGGGTCGCGGTAACGGGCGACGAGGTCGGTCGCGCCTAATGGACGGGGGGGACCCGCTGTTCGGGCGACGGCTCGGGAACGATGTCCGACCGCGGCGCTGGTGACCCGGCTTCCATCACCCCGGGTTTGCTGGGCGGCGCGCGCAGCCGGCGCGGTTTCCGTCGCGGCCGGTGCCATTCTTCTGGTGCCGCGACGCCGATCACGCCGGGCTGGAATAAAAGTATAGCGATGTGCAACGGAGTGCGACTACCCGACCGCGTAACCCGACAGCGATCGTTTGCCGCCGTCAGCGATTTGGGAGAGCGTGTCAGCGCGGGTTGTCCCTTTCCCGGATCATCCTCTCCACGACCTCGGGTCGGTTGGAGATGATGCCGTCGACCCGGAGGGCGATGGCCCGCCGGATGTCAGCTTCGTCGTCCACGGTCCAGAGGTTGACGCGGTTCCCAGTACCGTGGACGACCTCGATGAGCCTTGAGGACGCCACCTGGTGGTGGAGCATCGTCTCCGTCGCGCCAGCGGCGCGCATGGCAGGAACGATCAGGCGCGGCAAAAGGGCACAGAGCCCAATGCGAACCACCTGCCGGCCAAGATGGGTGGGGAAACTACTCGCAAGGTGACCAGTCGAGAGACCCAGACGCATCGTTGGGAAGGTAGTCCGGAGGCGTCGGAGGGTGAGCGCGTGGGTGCTTGAGACCGACGATAGGGCGGCGAGGCCATGGCGGCGAATCGTCTCCGCCAGTTCCGCCTCGTACCCCGGCCCCTTGACATCGATCAGGAGCGGTGCACGTCCTTTGGCCATCTCGGCGAGTTCGTCGAGCAGCAGCAGCCCGGGGAGAGACGCCTTCAGCTCGCCGGTCGATAGGCTGCGGACCAGATTGCGCTGGCCATCCGGGCCGCGGATGCGCTCATCATGTACCAGGATCAGGTCGCCGTCCCGGGATCGTTGGACATCACACTCGATCCGATCCACCCGTAAGGCGAGGGCCTGTTCCATCGCCCGGAGGCTATTGCTGACGCCATCTGGGCGGGCGCCGGCGTGCACCACGATCTCGGGGCTCCGGCGGGAAATAGGCTTGGTCATCACGTCGCTACGCTGTGCCCGAGGGGCGGAGGAGGAGGCGCAACGATGCGCAGGGCCGCGCTTCTCATCTCGAATGTGATGGGGGTGGTGCCAAGATCATGGGAGTCGGCTCGGCAGGGGAGGGGATGGACGCTTTCGACCCGGACTCGGGACGATCGGTAGGTCGAGACCTTCGGCGAATAGCGACGGCGCCCAAAAGCGATCTTCCAGAAGTGGAGCACCAACTCCATCTTCGAGAAGCCGCGGAAAACCCTGACATCGAACAACCCGTCATCCAATCGCGCGCTCGGGGCGATCGTGAAGCCGATACCGGTGTAGGGCCCGTTCGCGACCGTGACCATCAGCGCCCGCGTCCTCACGACGCGATCGTCTAGATGAAGTGTCATCCGGGCCGGTGGATACCGGAGCATGACCCAAATGCCGCGCAGGATGGACCCGTACTCCCCGTCACCGAACCGCTGGCCTTCTCGGAAGATGGCGGCATTGAGCCCAACTGATCCCGCCTCGAAGAAGAGTTGGTCGTTGGCTTCCCCAACGTCGATGGTACGCACGACGAACTGTTTGAGTGTCGCGGCGGCACCCTCCAGGTCCCGGGGCAGGTCCAGCATCCGGGGAATGTTCATGATGCTGCCGATGGGCAAGACCCCGAGGGCTGTCTGCGTGTCGAGAAGCTGACAGGCGATCAACCCAATGGTGCCGTCACCACCTGCCGCCACCACGACATCGTAGTGTCCCTCCACGGCGTCCCGTGCCGCCTGGACGCCCGCCTCTTCGGTCTCGGTCACCACCAGGTCGTGTTCGAGACCGTGGCGCTCCATGAGAGCGCGTATGTCTTCCTCAGAGACGCGATTGGTCGAGAGACCAGCTTTCTCTCCCGACGACGGGTTGTAGATGACGAGGATCCGAGGATCGGGGATGGGCTCTTGGCTCACCGGTGTGAGACGCCGGCGGCCCGTGCCTTGACCCGCCGGTAGAGTGACGTTAGCCCAATGAGGTAGCTGGTGCCGAGCAGGTACGAGGCGGAGACATCCGTCGCCCAGTGGTGACCGA
Source organism: Thermomicrobiales bacterium (assembly GCA_030446955.1). GTDB lineage: Bacteria > Chloroflexota > Chloroflexia > Thermomicrobiales > UBA6265 > LC2-1. The sequence continues at coordinate 5,185 of JAUJMG010000174.1, read as the reverse complement.
GGTAAATACGGCTCGGGCCAACAAGGGCAATCATTGTCAGCAGGAGCCCGACAATCGCCCGCCGTGCTGCGGCCGGCCGGACCCAGGTGTGGACTAGATAGGCGAGGAAGCCGTAGACACCGACATAGTTGATGGTGTGCCCGCTCGGGAAGCTTGATCCCCCGATCCGAGCTACGGCAACCGCGATCTCCGGCTGGTTCGGGCGCTCCCGGTTCATGATGCTCTTGATGCAGAACGAGAGGCCGGATGTGCCCCAGCCGAGGAGCTGAAAAAATGCTTCTAGGCGAAACCCGAGCGTCCAAATCACGGCGGGTATGACGGCCGGGATGATCCGGCTTTGAGGAGGAAACCCGGGCCAGGACGCGAGGTGCATGACGCGCGCGAGCCACGGCCACTTTCGCCGCTGGAGGCGCATGGTGATCGCCACATCGGCCGCGGCGCTTCGCTTCGTCCGTACGAGGGTAAAGAGGGCGGCGAATCCAGCGAGGGCCAGGAGCGCCACGGCGAGCCCTCCACGTCCCCGAGCAAGGGCGGCACGCTCGGAGACCGTGGCCACATCGGCTTGCCGCCGCGCGGTCTGCACAACCTCCGGCGGCTGGCTCTTCCGCCCGATACCCTTCAGCACGTTTGCCAACTCGTTTCGCTCCCACCCTACTATCAAGGCTGCCGACTGCTACCTAGGGCGCATCCTAGGACAAAGTAGACCGGCCTTCCACCGGGACTGATATTGAGGCTGGTTGGATCCGCACTGGTGGAGCGGGGCTGGCACACCTCATACCAGGTCCGTCTGAAGCGTTGGCCGTACCTCTGGCGTCAGTCTGGGTGCCCGGGGATTCCGTCTCATGCTCACCCCATAAAGCCGCTCCGAGCCTGAGCACTGGCGGCCGGTCACCGACAACCATGTAATGGAACCCCATTTCGTATCAATCTCTTCAATCTCTCGAGGCTGGGCCAAGGAGGACAAGCTTGGCTGCTCTGTTTCCTGCCGCTGGACATCGGGGACCAAGTCATCAATCGGTGCGACCACGTAGAATTTCGACAGAGTTCCACGGCGTTCACCGCGGAGCTTGAGGCGCTCCTTCAGGCAGGGTTGCGTCTGCCGTTCGCCTTGATCCGACTGCATTAGAACGCGAGAGTCTCATGGTCCAACGCCTCACCTCAGTTCACCTGGCCCGCCCGGGCAATGCTGCTCGCCCGCCGTTGCTCTTTCCATTGGCCTTGGTCCTGCTCGTTGCAGGGTTCTTCCTTGCCCCATGGTCGCTCGAGCACAAGGCGCATGCGGCCTTGCATGGCCTCTGCGCTCAACGGCCCAGCCATTCGTTCGCCTTTGATGGGCGCCACTTGCCGTTTGATGGCCGCATGACCGGCATCTACGGCGGCTTTCTCGTGGCATCCCTTTACCTTGCAACCCGCGGCCGCTACCGAGCCTTCGGCCTGCCTCAGCCCTTGACCATGATCACCCTCGGAGCCTTGGTCGCCTCGATGGCCGTCGATGGGGTGAACTCACTGCTGCTCGATCTTCGCCTCTGGCACCCGTACGAACCGCGCAATGCCTATCGCTTGCTCACAGGTCTTGGGGCAGGCGTGACGCTGGCCGCTGGGGTCTGTTACCTGCTTGCGACCACCCTCTGGCGCTCGGGCAGGCCCACCTCGACCGTCAATGGCCCTCGGGAAGTGGGGCTGCTGGCGTTGCTCCAGGCGCCTCTTGCGCTTGCCGTGATGTCTGGAGCCTCGTGGCTGTACATGCCGGTCACGTTGCTCCTGCTCACCGGGGCGACATTGACCGTTGGCGGTCTGATGCTTGTTGTCGTGGTGCTCGTCAGTAGGCGCGAGGGAACGTTTGTCTCGCCCCGGCAATTGGAGTGGTCAGCGACCGTGGCGCTGTTGCTGGCGGTCGCCGTCATGGCGGGAATTGCGGCCGCTCGCTATCTCCTTGAACAGGTGACCGGCGCCCCACCCCTCATGTAATCGCGGCGAGGCGGCCCTCCCGCTGTGCTAAACTCCGACCGTCCTCGTCTCCATGGCGCTTGCGCCGTCTGGCTTGCTCGGCGACGCAAGCCACTCTCTTTACTACTCGCCCGTAGACGCGGCTCCCGAGATAGGCTCTATGCGGATCGTGCGTAATGTCGGGTACGTGAAGCGTCGTAAGCGTGTAGCCAAGTGGAGCGCGCTCCTCGGCTTGACACTGCTGATCGCCGTCTTTGTCTTGGCGCTCAATCCCCGCTACCTCCTGTTCGCCTACGCCATGCTGTTCGGCGGGTTCATCTTGTTCAACAGTGGCATGCAGCAGGTCGGCAAGTGGAGCCGCAACCCGCGCAACGACGTGGCGTTGGACATGCGGCTGAGCGGTCTCAGCGACAAATACGCCCTCATTCACTATGCCCAACTCGGCAAGCGGACGGTGGAGCACATGCTGCTTCATCCCGGCGGCGTCCTCGTCATTACCGCACGGGAGCTTCCTGGGAGGATCGTGGCCCGCAAGGGGCGCTGGCGAAAGAAGGGGGTCGGCATTGGCCGGCTCTTCGGGATGAGCGGGCCTCAACTCGGCAACCCGGTTTACGAAACCACGCAGAGCATTGCCACCGTGGAAGCGCACCTTGCGTCTCATCAGCTACAGGTGGATGTCTCCGGGGCGGTGGTCTTCGTCAGTCCCCTGGTGAACCTCGAAGTGGAGGATCCGACCTATCCTGCGCTCAAGATTGAAGAACTCGCAGATTTCGTCCGGGAACTACCGGCCGATGCGTCTGTCCGGCAGAACGAGCGAGACGCGCTCCTCGAAGCCCTGGCGATTGGGGAGCGACTCGAGGTGTCTGGGCAACGGAAGAACCGCCGGCCTGTGAAGAGTCGCCGTCCCGTCAAGAAGCGAGCAGCCTAGCGTGGTGACGGCGACGGTTTCCGATCTCGCCGCTCCCGCGGAAGGATCGAGCGGCTGGCCGATCTGGGGCCATGACGCAGCGGTTGCCGCGCTTCAACAGGCGATTCGTGGGTCGCGGGTTCGCCACGCCTACCTTGTCGCCGGTCCGGAGGGCATGGGCAAGACGACGTTCGCGCAGGTCTTTGCTCAGGCCTTGTGCTGCCAGGATCCGCCGGCTCCCGGTCTCATGTGCGGTGTCTGCCTGGCCTGCCGGAAGATCGGACGCGGAGTTCACCCTGACGTCCAGGCCTTTAGCTTGGCCACCCAAGCGGCTCTCGCCGAGAAGTCGGGAGGGAAAAACACCTCCCTCACGATCGAGACGGTCCGTGATGTCTGTTCCACCGTGGCCCTCCGGCCGATGGAGAGCTCGTGGCGGGTAGTCATCTTGGACGATGGAGAGACGCTCCAGGAGATCGCCCAGGAAGCGCTGCTCAAAACCTTGGAGGAGCCGCCTCCCTTTGTCGTGCTCGTGCTGCTCTCCGACGATTTGGAGTTGTTGCTCCCCACCATCCGCTCCCGATGCCAGATCATCGATCTGCGGCCGGTTCGGACCACGGCGGTGGTGGATTCACTACTTGCCGCCGGAATCGGGCAGGACCGGGCCGAGGAAATTGCGGCGCTCTCCGGTGGTCGTCCGGGATGGGCGCACCGGGCAGCTGCTGATCCCAAGGTGCTTCAACGGCGCATGGAGGCGGTGGACCGCGCTCTTTCCTGGATCGCCGGTTCCGGCTATGAGCGGCTGGTGACAGCGGTTCGTCTAGGCGACACCTTCTCCAAACGGCGGCCTGAGGTCTTCGCAGACCTCGAGACGCTCCTCGGCGTGTGGCGCGACGCGCTCCTGTTGCACGCCGACCAACCCCATTACCTGACCTACCGCGGGAACGCGGAACGACTCAACGAGCTGGCGCGCGACTGGACGATGGACGACCTCCACCGGGCCGTTTGCAGTGTGCAGACGTGCATCGGACACCTGGAGACGAACGTCCGGCCGCGCCTGGCATTGGAATCAATGGTGCTTGAATGGCCGACAATATCCCCGCCGGGACGCCTGTAACCGCTGACACGATCACGGCAAGCGCCCCATTCACGCCGATGAGCCTCGACGAGGCACGCGCTCACGCCCGTCAACGATTCAAGACGAGACTTGAGGCCGGCGAGAAGGTCGGCGCGTGCGACTGCCATACCGAAGATCAGGCAACGGTCGACCCAGCCGCTGGTCCGGCAGCGCGCGTCGCCGGGGTACGTTTTCGGGACTCCGGCCGCACCTACTACTTCGGTGCGACGGACCATCACCTCCACGTCGGCGACTGGGTGGTTGTGGAGACGAGCCGGGGCCGAGAGGCTGGACGGGTCATCATCGCCCCTCATCAGGTGGCGTTGAGCCATCTTCAGGGAGAGTTGAAGCCGATCCTGCGGCGCCTGGACGATGACGACGTGCGTCGGATGGAGACGCTCAAGCGGGATGCTTCGGGAGCGGTTAAGGCGTTTGGTGCCAAGATCCGCGAGCGCAAGCTTCCGATGAAGCCGATTTCGGCTGAGTACAGCTTTGACGGGTCGAGCCTCACGCTCAACTACTCGACGCAGGACCGCGTCGACCTCCGTGACCTGGCACGGGATCTGGGCGACCATTTTGGCTGCCGGGTGGAGCTGAAGCAGGTCGGCCCGCGTGATGAGGCCCGGTTGCTTGGCGGACTCGGGCGCTGTGGCCGAACCCTCTGCTGCTCCTCCTGGCTCCCGGTATACCCTGAAATCTCGATGGGCATGGCTAAGACACAGGATCTCGGGCTCAATCCAGGCAAGGTGTCTGGTGTTTGCGGCCGGCTGCTCTGCTGTCTCTCTTACGAAAACGAGCAGTACAAGCAGATGAAGGCGGTGATGCCCCGGTTGGGGCAGCCGATCGAGACCCCGATGGGTCCCGGCATGGTGATTTCCCTCCAGGTCATCAGGGAACTCGTGACGGTGCGGATCGCGGAGGACAACAAGGAGGTCGTGTTCTCCAGCGCCGATCTTGGGCTGCGAAAGCCGGAACCGGTTGCCCCAAAGGTCTTCGACGCTCCTGCTCCTCCTCCCGCCGTCGAGGTAGTGTCCCCGGAGGAGAGTGTGGAAGAAGCGGAGGCCGTGCTTCCTGCCGATCCTTCTCCGAGCCGCAGCCGTCGCCGCCGCCGCCGCGGGCGCGGGGCCGGTCAGCAGCGGTCGGGAGCGTAGCGTCGCGCGGAGCAGAGGTGGGTAGCGGGAGAAGGGGCCGGGACGTGCCAGACCGTCCCGGCCCCT
>JAUJMG010000173.1 GCA_030446955.1 Thermomicrobiales bacterium | reverse complement strand
ACCCGGTCCAGCAGGGCTTCTGGGAGATGCACGGTCTCCAGTGCGGCTTCTGCACCCCCGGGATGATCATGGCCACTGTGGGTCTGCTCAAGCGAAACCCGAACCCGAGCGAGGACGAGATTCGCCACGCGCTGGAGGGCAACCTCTGCCGGTGCACCGGCTACCAGAACATCGTCAAGGCGGTGCAGTACGCGGCCGGTCAGATGAACGGAGCCCAGGCCGCGGACGCCCCGTTGCCGCTGGAGGTGAGCGGTGATCAGCTCCCGCCGACGGGCGAGCCGTCCCACGATCCCCAGACCGTCCAGGAGTGGGGCGGGCAGGTAGCCGGCGAGAGCGACGATCCGGCGACATAGCCAGACGACGGAACGTGGAGGTTCGGGAGAGGTTCCTTGCGGCGCGGGCCTACTTGGCCTGCCGAACTGCCGCTGCAGAGCCGTGGTTCGACGAATGACGTCTCGCGTAGGAGGGTACCCATGAGCGCTACCCTGGATGCCCCGCGAAAGCTGGTCGGTCAGCCGCTCAAGCGGCGCGAGGACCCTCGTCTCATCACCGGCGCGGCCGGATTTCTGGATGACGTCAAACTGCCGGGAATGACCCACGCGGGTGTCCTCCGGTCCACAGTTGGCCATGCCAGGATCCGCTCCATTGACAAGAGCCGTGCTACGGCCATGCCCGGCGTGATTGCGGTCTACACCGGGCAGGATTTCCTGGATCTCAATCCGCTGCCGTGCGCCTGGCAGGCAGGCAAGGTGCAGAACAACGTCAACACGCCGCGCGTGCTAGCCGTCGATGAGGTGCATCACGTCGGCGATCCGGTCGCCGTGGTCGTCGCGGAGACACCCTACCAAGCGGCAGACGCCGTGGAAGCCATGGCCGTCGACTACGAGGAACTCCCTGTCGTCGTCGACGCGAAGAGGGCTACCGAGGAAGGGGCTCCCCAGCTCCACGAGAACGCGCCGAACAACGTCGTGCTCCAGTGGACGTGCGGCAAGGATGCCTCCGAGGTGGATGCTGCGCTGGCCGCGTCACCCGTCCGGCTTGACCAGCACATTGTCAACCAGCGGCTGATTCCTACTCCGATGGAGACGCGGGGCGCGATCGGGCGGTACGACCCCGGCACCGGAGACTACACGCTCTGGGCGACGTCGCAGGCGCCCCACGTGATGCGGCTGTTGATCACCGCCTTCGTGATGGGCATCCCAGAAAACAAGCTTCGGGTGATCGCCCCGGATGTCGGAGGAGGGTTCGGCGCGAAGATTTTCCTCTACTACGACATGCCCTTGACGCTTGCCCTCTCCAAGAAGCTCGGCGGGCGCCCTGTCAAGTTCGTGGAGGACCGCTCGGAGAATTACCTGTCCACGACCCACGGACGAGATCATGTGACGGACGTCCAGATCGGCGCGACTGAGGACGGGCACATCACGGCGTTGAAGGTGAAGACCTACGCCAACCTCGGTGGCTACCTTTCGACCATCGCCCCGGGTATCCCAACCACGCTCTACGGCCGGATGGTTGCCGGCTGCTACAAGATTCCCAACATCCATGTCGACGTCACGGGTGTCTATACCAACACCTCAATGGTCGATGCCTACCGGGGCGCGGGGCGGCCCGAGGCGGCGTATCTGATTGAGCGCGTCTGTGATCTCGTCGCTGATGCGACGGGCGTCGATCCGGCGGACGTGCGGCGGCGCAACTTCATTCAGCCTGATGACTTCCCGTTTGACACTGGAATCGGGATGCTGCCCTACGACAGCGGCGACTACGAGCCTGCGCTCAACCGGGCACTGGAGATCGTCGGTTACGAGGATCTCAAACAGGAGCAGGCCCGGCGCCGGGTCGGGGGTGAGAACCGGTTGATCGGCTTCGGATTGTCCTCCTACGTCGAGGTCTGCGGGGTTGCCCCTTCCAAGTGGATTGGCCTCCCGGGTGAGGGCTGGGGAGCCGGTCTCTGGGAGAGCGCCAACGTCCGGGTTCACCTGACCGGCAAAGTGGTCGTCACAACGGGAACACTGCCGCACGGTCAGGGCCACGAGACGAGCTTCGCCCAGCTGGTGGCAGACGAGTTGGGGGTACCGTACGAGGACATCGAGATTCGGCATTCCGACACGCAAGGCACCCCGTTTGGATTCGGAACCTACGGGAGCCGCTCGGCATCCGTCGGTGGGACGGCGATCTTCAAGAGTGTCGCGAAGGTGCGCGAGAAGGCGAAGAAGCTGGCTGCCCACATGCTTGAGGCGGCGGAGGAGGACATCGTTTGGGAGAACGGCCGCGCCTACGTGAAGGGCTCGCCGGACGCGGCTAAGACCATTGGCGAAATTGCTCTCCAGGCGTCGGTCGCGTATGACCTGCCCGAGGGCATGGAGCCGTATCTGGACGAGACCACCTACTACGACCCGCCCAACTGTACGTTTCCGTTTGGCACCCACGTCTGCGTGGTGGAGGTGGATCAGGACACGGGACAGGTCGAGCTGAATCGGTACGTGGCGGTCGACGACGTGGGCAACGTCATTAACCCCCTGATCGTTGACGGCCAGATCCACGGAGGCATCGCCCAGGGCCTGGCTCAGGCGCTCTATGAAGGCGCCGTCTACAGCGACGACGGGGAACTGATCACCGGCACGATGAACGACTACGCGATCCCCAAGGCGACCATGGTGCCGATCTACGAGCTGGAGCGAACCGTGACCCCGTCCCCGACCAACCCGATGGGGGTCAAGGGGGCGGGCGAGGCCGGCACCATCGCTTCCACCCCTGCCGTTGCCAATGCGGTGATCGACGCCGTCTCCCACCTCGGAATCCGGCATCTGGACATGCCACTGACGCCGGAGAAACTGTGGCGAGCAATGCGGATGGCGCAGGCGTAGCCGAGTAGCGATCGGGCGCGATGCAACGTGCCAGACGGGCACCGGACGGTCCATCGCGACACATATGGAGGACAAAGGTGTTTCCGAGCCAGTTCGACTACTACCGTCCAAGTTCCATTGCGGAGGCGGTTGGACTGTTGGGCGCTAACCCCGATGCCAAGATCTTGGCTGGCGGCCACTCGCTGTTGCCCGCGATGAAGCTGCGACTCGCCGCTCCGGGGGCGCTGGTTGACCTCGGTCGCATCCAAGAACTCCGCGGGATCCGAGTCAACGGCGGAGTCACCCTCGGCGCGATGACGACCTACGAAGAGATTCAGGACTCCGCGGAGGTACGACAACGGGTGCCGATGCTTGCGGAGGCGGCCGGTACCGTCGGAGATCCCCAGGTTCGGGCGCGAGGGACGCTGGGCGGCTCCCTGGCACACTCCGATCCAGCGGCCGACCTGACCGCGGTCTTTCTCGCCCTCGGAGGCGAGGTTGCGGCTGTTGGGAGCGGTGGCGAACGGACCATCAGTGCCGACGACCTGTTCGTCGACCTGTTGACCACGTCGCTGCAGCCCGACGAAGTGATTACCCAGATACGGTTTCCTGTGAACGGCGGCACCGCGATGGCGTATGAGAAGCAGGAGCATCCAGCTTCGGGGTACGCCATCGTCGGAGTTGCCGCCGTCCTGCAATTAGGTGACGGGAACGTCTGCCAATCGGCTCGGCTCGCCGTGACCGGATGCACATCCAAGGCGACCCGGTTGAGCAGCGCGGAAGCTGCTCTCGTAGGTCAGCCGCTGAACGACGAGCGGATCATGCAGGCGGCTCAGGGGGCGGCCGAGGGGTTGGAGATCAATGGCGATCTCTATGCCTCCGAGGAGTACCGTCGCCACCTCGTCACGGTGATGACAAGACGCGTGTTGCAGCGCGCCCTGAGTACCGGGACGAATTAGTCCAAGGCAGGAGTCCGATGTAGGAGGGGCGGCCAGAGTTGCGCCGCCCCTCTCGTCCTCCCTTAGCCTCAGGACGTCGTGCTTCGGATTGGCTGGACTCCTACGTGAGGACCAGTTTCCGCGACGGGAAGCACGTTGCTGTTAGATTCCCCTGCTGTTCCGCGCTCGCTGTTACGACGTCTCCTCGGTAGCGAGACCGCGGATGATCTCCCCCGGTACGTCGGTGCAGACGGCTGAGGCGCCGAGGTAGCGGGCCAGCCGTGCGTCCTCGACCCGGTTGACTGTCCAGACCACGAGGTCTAAATCTTCAGAGAAGAACCGCTTCGCGATCTCCGGGGTCACCGCATCCCCGCGTATGGAGATCGCCGTTGCCTCAAGGTCTCGGGCGTTGGCGAAAACTTCTTCCGTGGGCACGTCGGCAATTGGCCACAGCTCGGCGCCCGGGGCACGGGCTCGGATCTCCCGCAAAATCTCCCACTTGAATGAGCCGATTGCCCATTTGGCGCCCGGGTATCTCGCGAGCGTATCTAAGACCAACTGTTCGATTCCCGGCTGTTTGATTTCGATGTCCAATGGGAGGCGGCAGGCGACCAGGTCGAGAACTTCAACGAGCGTAGGCACTGATTGGCCTGCACCCGCGTCGAAGGCCTGCACCTGCTCCAGCGTCAGTTCACTTACCAGACCACGCCCGTTGGTTGTTCGGGTCAGGCTACGATCATGAATTACCACCGGGACGCCGTCCGCGGTGGCCTGGACGTCAAACTCGACCCCGTCCGCGCCGTCCGCGATGGCCCGCTCAAAAGCGCGAAGCGTGTTCTCGGGATCGGTTCCCGAAGATCCCCGATGGGCGTAGACGAGCACGATCTCTCCTCTCTGCAGGCGGTCTATAGCCATCCCCACTGGGGATGGCTTTGCCGATACACTACCATGAATCTATCTTGACACAATCCGTATCAACATTTATCCTTGACGCGTTGATACGGAGGGTGGGACAGGATGACTCCACGGTACAGCGAGCCATTGTTCGTGATCAGCGTTGCGGCGCGTCTCGTGGAGATGCACCCGCAGACGCTGCGGAAGTATGAACGAGAGGGTCTGATTGCGCCGTCCCGGACGACCGGCAACCTGCGTCTCTACTCCGACCGGGATATCGAGCGGCTCCGCCAGGTGAAGTATCTGGTGGAAGAGCGAGGGTTGAACTTGGCGGGGGTGCAGCTCGCGCTGGATCTGACCGCGCGGCTACGCAAGCTCCGCTCTCGCCTCGCAGATTCCGGAGCGAATGGCCGCGCCGATGCGACCGAGGCGAAGCGAGCAGATCAACTCCGACGGGAGTTGGATACCACGCTGGCAATGCTTGGATACATTGACCAGGCTGAGCTGCGAATGCTGCGGGAAGAGGCGCGAGTCCAGAATCAGGACTGACCGATTCGGCCATGAAAGATGAACGAGATGTGGGTAGCAGCGCGCCTCTAGGCGCGGGCCAGCCCGGTTCTTTGACCGCGCCTATCGCGTGGGTGAGGGGGTAGGACTGTATGGCGACTCAACAGCGATTCACCGAGAAGGCGCAGGAGGCGATCGTCGCCGCCCAGCGCGAAACCGAGAACCGGCGGCTATCCCAGCTTGAGACTGAGGCGTTGCTGGTTGGCTTGTTGGAGCAGCAGGATGGTGTCGTGCCGCAGGTGCTGCTCAAGCTGGACGTTGACCCGGCCCTCGTTCGCCGGGAGGCGACGGCGGAGTTGGAGCGTGCGCCCAAGCTGCAATTCAGCGCCGAGCCGCGCGTGGGCAGTGGTGTCCAGAACGCGATCCGCAAGGCGGAGGACCTAGCGCGTCAGTTTGGCGACGAGTATGTCAGCACGGAGCATCTTCTGCTTGGGATCATCGAGCAGGAAAGCTCTCCCGCGGCAAGACTCCTCGCACGCCACGGCGTGAGGCGCGACAGTGCGCTGAAGGCCGTTCAGGAGATCCGTGGCAACCAGCGGGTGACGGATCCCAACCCGGAGGGCACGTATCAAGCCCTGGAAAAGTACGGGCGGGATCTCACGGAGTACGCCCGCCAGGGCAAGCTTGACCCCGTGATCGGCCGCGACGACGAGATTCGGCGTGTGATTCAAGTTTTGTCCCGCCGCACCAAGAACAACCCGGTCCTAATTGGCGAGCCTGGTGTTGGCAAAACCGCCATCGCGGAAGGCTTGGCGCAGCGGATCGTCCGGGGCGACGTGCCGGAGGGGCTGAAGGACAAGAAGATTGTGGCCCTTGACCTCGGCGCACTCATCGCTGGGGCGAAGTTCCGAGGCGAGTTCGAGGAGCGCTTGAAGGCGGTCCTGAAGGAGGTCCAGGAGTCTGAGGGGCAGATCATCCTCTTCATCGACGAGCTGCACACCGTCGTCGGCGCGGGCGCGGCGGAAGGGTCGATGGACGCCTCCAACATGCTCAAGCCGATGCTAGCCCGCGGTGAGCTGCACGCCATCGGCGCGACGACGCTGGACGAGTACCGCAAGCACATCGAGAAGGACGCGGCGCTGGAGCGGCGCTTCCAGCCGGTCTTTGTCGGGGAGCCCTCGGTGGAGGACACGATCTCGATCCTGCGCGGCCTGCGGGAGCGGTACGAGGTGCACCACAAGGTCCGGATCCAGGATTCGGCGATCGTGGCCGCGGCGGTGCTGTCTCACCGCTACATCGCTGACCGGTTCCTGCCGGACAAGGCGATCGACCTCGTCGACGAGGCGGCCGCCAAGCTGCGGATGGAGATCACCTCGATGCCGGTCGAGCTGGACGAAGCCGAGCGGCGGATCATGCAACTCGAGATCGAGCGGGAGGCCTTGAAGAAGGAGAAGGACCCCGCGTCCCAGGAGCGCTTGGCGGCTCTGGAGAAGGAGCTTGCCGACCTCAAGGAGGAGCGGGACGCGCTCCGCTCCCGCTGGGACCAGGAGCGGCAGGCGATCGGCGCCATCTCCGAGCTGCGCGACGAAATGGACCGAGTCCGGGTGGAGATCGAGCAGGCCCAGCGCGCCTACGACTACAACCGGGCCGCCGAGCTTCAGTACACCACCCTGGTGGAACTGGACCAGAAGGTTCGGGACGAAGAGCGCAAGCTGGCCCAACTCCAGGCCAATGGCCAACTTCTGAAGGAGGAGGTCGACGCCGAGGACATTGCTGAGGTCGTCAGCCGCTGGACCAGGGTGCCGGTCAGCCGGCTGATGGAGGGCGAGATCGAGAAGCTGCTCAAGATGGAGGAGCGGCTCCACCTGCGGGTGATCGGGCAGGACGAGGCGATCTCGGCCGTCGCGAACGCGATCCGGCGGGCGCGCGCCGGCCTCTCCGATCCGAACCGGCCGCTGGGCAGCTTCATCTTCCTCGGCCCCACTGGGGTCGGCAAGACGGAGCTGGCGCGGGCTCTCGCGGAGTTCCTGTTCGACGACGACCAGGCGATGATCCGGATCGACATGTCGGAGTACATGGAGAAGCACGCGGTCAGCCGCTTAATCGGGGCGCCTCCCGGTTACGTTGGCTATGAGGAGGGCGGGCAGCTCTCCGAGGCGGTCCGGCGCCGGCCCTACAGCGTGGTTTTGTTTGACGAAATCGAGAAGGCCCACCCGGATGTCTTCAACGTCCTGCTCCAGATCCTGGATGACGGGCGTCTTACGGATGGGCAGGGGCGGACGGTCGACTTCCGGAACACGGTCATCATCATGACCAGCAACCTCGGCTCGACGGCCATTGTCGGCCTTGGCGCAGGGCGTGAGGAGGAGATGCGGCGGCAGGTGAACGAGGCGCTGCGCGCCAACTTCCGGCCGGAGTTCTTGAACCGGATCGACGAGGTGATCATCTTCCAGTCGCTGACCCGGGAGCAGATCGGCGAGATCGTCGAGATTCAGCTCGACAAGGTCTCAGAGCGCTTGGCCGATCGCCACATCACACTGCTCCTGACGCCCGCGGCGAAGGAGTGGTTGGCTGCCCGGGGGTACGATCCGGTGTTCGGAGCGCGGCCGCTCAAGCGCTTGATCCAGAAGGAGGTTCTCGATCCCCTCTCGATGAAGCTGCTGAGTGGGGATTTACGGGAAGGCGAGACCATCACCGTTGACGTTCTCGGCAACAAGCTCGCCTTTCACGCTCATCTGAGCGAGGCGCCGTTGGTTGCCTAGCTCGGCTGGGCTGCCGAAACGGCTTCATGCCGAACGCCTCCCCCGGAGACGGGGGAGGCGTT
>JAUJMG010000172.1:4424-8008 GCA_030446955.1 Thermomicrobiales bacterium | reverse complement strand
ACCCGGACGCACGAGTGGGTCCGCCTCGACGGCGATGTTGCGACGGTGGGGATCAGCGACCACGCGCAAGGCGAGTTGGGCGATATCACCTACCTAGAGCTTCCGGAAGAGGGAGATCAGATCTCACAGAGCCAGCCGTTCGGGATTGTGGAATCGGTGAAGGCTGCGTCCGACATTTATGCGCCGCTGGACGGCGAGGTCGTCGAGCGCAATGAGGATGTCTTGGAAGCGCCGGAATTGGTCAACTCGTCCCCCTATGAGCGAGCATGGTTGCTGAAGCTTCGGCTGTCGGATCCTTCGCAGGTTGAATCCCTCATGGACGCGTCGGCATACGACGCTTATGCGGAGCAAGCAGGGCCTCACTAGGGAACGCTGCACGCGGCGCCGCGAGAACGTGATCCAGGCATTGAAGAAGGAAAGACGGGACCCATGACGTTTAATCCCCATACCGCTGGCGACCGCGCGGAGATGCTTGAAGCAATCGGTGTCGATCGCATCGAGGACCTGTTCGAGGCGGTGCCAGAATCTGTTCGCTTCCCTGATCTGCAACTACCCCGGACGCTGACGGAGATGGAGGCGGCGGCTCGCTTGGCCGAGCTTGCAGCCCGAAACTCCGCCGCGAACGGAGGGAGCACGTTTTTAGGAGCGGGCTCCTACAATCACTATGTGCCGGCGACGGTGGGACAAATTCTCTCCCGCGGCGAGTTCTACACCGCCTACACGCCCTATCAGCCCGAGGTCGCTCAGGGAACTCTTCAAGTTATCTACGAATTCCAGAGCATGGTGGCTGCGCTCCTGGGGATGGAGGTCGCGAACGCGTCGATGTATGACGGGGCGACCGCTCTAGCGGAAGGGGCGCTCATCGCCGTCTCGTCCACCAAGAAGAAGCATCGGCTCGTGATGTCGGGCACAGTCCACCCGGCGTATCGAGCAGTGGTGCGGACGTATCTCACCGGGCTCCCTGTGGAGCTCGTCGAGTTGCCCGTGCCGACGACCGGATTTATGGCTCGGCCGGAAGATTTGGCCCCCTACCTTGGGGAGGGCCTCGCCGGCGTCATCGTCCAGTACCCTAACTTCTTCGGCGGGATCGAAGACGTGGCCGCGATGGCGGACGCGGTGCACGCGGCGGGCGGTTCGCTGATTGTGAGCACCTATCCAGTGCCGCTTGGCTTGCTCAAATCACCAGGCGAGCTGGGCGCGGATGTGGTGGCGGCGGAGGGACAAGCTCTCGGCGTGGCACAGAGTTACGGCGGGCCGTACGTCGGTTTGCTCGCAACACGACGAGACTTCGTGCGCCAGCTTCCGGGCCGTTTGGCCGGCGTGACGACCGATAGCGAGGGGAAGCGTGGGTTTGTCCTGACCCTGCAAACTCGGGAGCAGCATATCCGGCGGGAGAAGGCGACGAGCAACATTTGCACGAACCAGGGGCTGATGGCGACCGCTGCAACCGTCTACATGTCCAGCGTTGGCCCAGCGGGATTCCGGGAGGTGGCGACTCGCTGCTACCAGAATGCTCACTATTTGGCGGACCAACTGAGCACCTTAGACGGGTATGAGTTGCTCCTCGACGGGGAGTTCTTCCATGAGTTTGTCGTGAGGACGCCGAAACCGGCGGCGGAGATCAACCGCTCGCTGCTCCGAGCCGGAATTGTTGGGGGCTACGACCTCTCTCACCTCGACGGTTCTCTCGATCACGCCCTGCTGCTGTGTGCGACGGAGCTCAACGACCGCACGAGCATCGACCGCTTGATCGGACAACTCAAGTCAGCAGAGTAGGGGAGCGTAGGAGCGCTGTGAGGGCGCAGCGTCCCGGCGCTCCTACAACATATCCATAATAACCACCTAAAAACACAAAGTCCTCCTTCCAAGGACAGAAAACAATCCCGTCAGCACTGGTATACTCCAGGGCTGCAAACAACAGACAAGCTGCGCGTCGCGATGTCGTGCAACAAGCGGTTGGGGAACTCGTGAGCAAGCCTATCGTTGCCATTGTCGGCCGGCCGAACGTCGGCAAGTCCACCCTCTTCAACCGGCTGGTCGGAGAACGCCGGGCGATCGTCGAGGATATCCCAGGTACGACCCGTGACCGGGTCTATGGGACGGCTGATTGGGGTGGCCTTGAGTTCACCGTGGTGGACACCGCCGGACTGCAGGACGAGCAGGAAATCGCTTCCGCCTCCTTGTCGGAGATCGCCCGGCATACGCGGAACCAGGCGACCAGTGCCATCGACGAGGCAGATGTGATTGTCTTCGTCGTCGACGGCAAATCGGGTCCCACAGCCGGCGACTACGAGGTCGGTGATCTCCTACGTCGCGCTGATAAACCTACGATCCTTGCGGCCAACAAGGCGGAGAGCCAGGAGCGACGGGAAGCAGCGGTCGAGTTCTACAATCTTGGACTGGGCGAGCCGATTGCGGTCTCCGCCTATCACGGGTCGGGCACCGGCGACTTGCTCGATCGCATTGTCGAGGCGCTGCCCGAGGCAGAGGAGGAGCCGGAAACCGAGGGGCCGCGAATCGCCATCGCCGGTCGGCCCAATGTCGGGAAGAGCCGGCTGCTCAACGCCCTGCTCGGCCAGGAGCGGGCCATCGTGAGCGACGTACCCGGCACAACGCGCGACAGCCTGGACACCCAGATTGAGTGGGCCGGCCAGCCGGTGACGCTGATCGACACAGCTGGCATCCGGCGCCGTGGCCGCGTCGAGCAGGGCATCGAGCGGTTCAGCGTGATCCGTTCTATGCGGGCCATCGACCGGGCCGATGTCGTACTCCTGGTGATTGACGCCAACGAGCACATTACTGCCCAGGACCTTCACATCGCAGGCTACGTTGAAGAGCAGAAAAAGGGCATGGTCCTCGTGGTCAACAAGTGGGACCTTATCGAGAAGGACGCCCAGACCATGGAGGCCTACCGAACCCGGGTGCAGGAACAACTCGACTTCATGCCGTACGCGCCCGTCGTCTTCATCTCGGCCAAGTTCGGGCAGCGGGTCCAACAGGTGGTGGAGACGGCACTGCTCGTCGTGCACGAGCGGGAGAAACGCGTACCGACGGCCGGGCTGAATAAGCTGTTGCGCGAGGCGGTCGATAAGCACCCGCCGGCGAGTAAGCCAGGCAAGTGGGTGAAGTTCTTCTATGCCACCCAGGTCGATGTCTCGCCGCCAACGTTCGTCTTCTTTTGCAACGAGCCGCAGCAGATCCACTTCTCCTACCGGCGGTACCTCGAGAATGAGCTGCGCGCCCAGTATGGCTTCACCGGCACCCCTCTCCGGATCAGCTTCCGGGGTCGCGACGAGGGGCGGTAGGACGTGGCCGCGCTCGGTGGCGTAACGCTGATTGGCGTTGCTTATGCCCTGGGCGCGATTCCCTGGGGAGTCGTCCTCGGCCGCATCTTCACGGGGGTTGACCTTCGCGGCTACGGTAGTGGAGCGACGGGAACGACCAATGCGCTGCGTGTGCTCGGTTGGAGAATCTCCGTCGCGGTTTTCGTCCTAGACTTCGCGAAGGGCCTCCTGCCTGTCCTAATTGGGCGGTGGATCGGTCTTCCGGGATGGGCCGTTGCAAGCGCCGGCATAGCCGCGGTC
>JAUJMG010000172.1:0-4324 GCA_030446955.1 Thermomicrobiales bacterium | reverse complement strand
GCCGCCACGATCTGACGCACAGAGAACCCATCTCTGGTCCCCAAATTGATCGGTCCCAACGTCTGGTCCAGTCGCTGAAGTGCCAGGATGTGAGCATCGGCGAGGTCAACCACGTGGACATAGTCCCGAATCGCCGTCCCATCCGACGTTGGGTAATCGGTTCCGAAGACTGAGAAATGTGGACGCTTCCCAAGAAGCACCTGGAGGGCGACCGGAATCACATGGGTCTCTGGTTCGTGATCCTCGCCATGCTGCTCGGTCGCCCCTGCGACATTGAAGTAGCGTGGACAGGCGTAGCGGAGGCCGTACGCCTCGGCGTGCCACTCAAGCATCTGCTCGACCATCAACTTCGATCGTCCATAGGGATTGATAGGTGTCGTCGGAGCTTCTTCGGTGATCGGCAAGGTCTCTGGCATTCCGTAGACGGCGGCCGTTGAGGAGAAGACCAGTTTGGAGACACCGGCGTCCCGCATCGCCACCAGCAGGTTGTGGCTGCCCACCACGTTGATTTCGAAGTACTCGGCTGGCTGAATCACGGATTCCCCGACCAGCGTCGCTGCCGCGAAGTGGAGCACCGCTTCGACCCGGGCCTTCTTGACCGCCGCGATGGTGCGCTGGCGGTCACGTAAGTCGACATCGACGCTCTCGACACCGGCTGGAACGGCAGGCCGATGGCCCCGCCAGAAATTGTCGAGAATCACGACGTCGTAGCCCTCTCCCAGCAAACACTCGACGGCAACGCTTCCGATGTAACCCGCGCCGCCAGTCACCAGTACCCGCATCGGCGTCTTCCCCTCTTTCCATCGTAAGGGTCCAGGATTCGGGCCAAGGCAGCCGGCGCGGCATGGTACACTACCGCCGCTTTCGCCCCCACCGCTGACCTCTCTTTGTTCTCCTTCGCAAGGTCGATTCCGGCAGATCAGCTATTCGCGCGCAAGGGAGAGGATCTGATGCTCACCTTGTCATCCCTCAGTCAGATGGACCCCGCGGTGGCCGATGCGATCGGTCGCGAGCGCCGGCGTCAGCGCGACGGGATTGAGCTGATTGCGTCTGAGAACTACACGAGCGCCGCTGTTCTGCAGGCAGTCGGCAGCGTGCTGACCAACAAGTACGCCGAGGGCTACCCAGGCAGGCGGTACTACGGTGGCTGTGAGTTCGTCGACGAAGTAGAAGTCCTTGCAGTTGACCGGGCAAAGGAGCTGTTCGGGGCTGAACATGCCAACGTTCAGCCCCACTCCGGCGCCAATGCGAACATGGCCGCTTACCTGGCGCTCCTAGAGCCAGGTGACCGCATCCTGGGGCTGAATCTGCAAGAGGGTGGGCATCTGACGCACGGCCTCGGGGTCAACTTCTCCGGCCGCCTCTTTGAGCCGCACTTCTACGGCGTTGATCGTGAAACGGGCATGCTTGATTACGAGGCAATTGCCGCCAAAGCGCGTGAAGTGCGACCGCGGGCCATCATCTGTGGCGCAAGCGCTTATAGCCGTACGATCGACTTTGCGCGTTTCCGCGAGATTGCGGATGAGGTTGGCGCCTTCCTCTTCGCCGATATCGCCCACCCGGCTGGACTGGTTGCCGCCGGGCTCCACCCGAGCCCGATCGCTCACGCCCACATCACGACAACGACCACTCACAAGACGCTGCGCGGACCTCGCGGCGGGCTGATCCTCTGTGGAGAGGAGCACGCCAAGGCCATCGACAAGAGTGTTTTTCCTGGTTTGCAAGGCGGGCCCCTCATGCACGTCATCGCTGGGAAGGCGGTGGCCTTCGGTGAGGCACTGCTACCCGAGTTCAGGGCGTACGGGGAGCGCGTGATCGAGAACGCCAAGGCGATGGCCTCTGAGTTAACGCGGCAAGGCCTCCCGGTCATCTCCGGAGGCACCGATAATCATTTACTGCTGGTTGACGTGGGCAGCCTGGGGTTGAGCGGACGCAAGTCGGAGCGAATCCTGGACGAGGTGGGTATCTCCACCAATCGAAACACCATCTCAGGGGACACCCGGCCACCGACTCAGGCGAGTGGATTGCGGCTGGGCACCCCTGCGGTCACTACCCGCGGTTTCGGTGTGCGAGATGTCGAGCAGGTCGCGACCATGATTGCGGACGTGCTACGCCAGCCCGAGGATTCTGCGACGCTGGGGGGAGTGGCGGATCAGGTTCGAGAGCTTACCTCCCGCTTCCCTGTCCCGGGGATCGATGACGGCTCTGCCTAAAGGGATTCAGCGAACGACTGGCCGATCCGTCCAGTGAGCCAGCCGCTCATCGTCCTTCTCATTTTTGTAACAACGGCAATCGGGTCAGCCCTCTTTGTGGCAAAGTCGATCGTCCTTTCTCGCCGTCTCGGATTGCTGGATCAACCCGGTCCGCGCCGAGCCCACTCCCATCCTGTCCCGCGTGGTGCCGGTCTTCCGATGTACGTCGCGTTCTGCCTCGGGCTGGCCCTCACGTACGTTGTCGATGTCTTCCGCTACAAGGTCGAAACGGAACGGCTCCTGCTCCTCCTTGCTGCCACCGGCTTGCTGACGGTCGTCATGCTCTACGACGACGCAGTGGGTCTCGGACCTGGGATAAAACTTGCGTGGCAGGTCGCGGCCGCCGCTCTGGTGGTGTTGCCGCGTTTGCGTGGAGTCGAGCACGGCATCGTCATCGACCGGTTCAACTCACCGTTGGGTGGGACCGTGGAGTTACCGCTGCTTGCGGCCCTCGGCTTCACGTTGCTCTGGCTTGTCGGGATGATGAACACGTTGAACCTGCTTGATGGCCTGGACGGGCTGGCAGGCTCGGTGACGCTTGTCGCCTGTGGCGTGCTGTTCGTCCACACCTACTTCTGGCCACGGGATAACCCGCAGTTCACGATCTCGCTGCTTCCCGCTGTGCTTGCCGGAGTGCTCGTCGGGTTTCTGCCGTTCAACTGGCACCCGGCGCGCACCATCATGGGGGACGCAGGCGCGAACTTTCTGGGCTTCATGCTGGCCGTTATTTCAATCATCGGTGGGGCAAAGATCGCTACGGCGCTGCTCGCGCTCGGCTTGCCGATCCTGGATGTCGCGTGGGTGATCGTTTACCGGACCGTTCACGGTCGCTCGCCGCTTAGCGCCGACCGCGGACATCTCCATCACCGCCTGTTGGATGGAGGCTGGACTCAACCGCAGATCGTCGGGTTCGTCGCCGGGATGTCGGCGCTCTTTGGCTTCGCGGCGCTCGTGCTGCCCAGCCGAGAGGCGAAACTGGCGGCGATCGGAGCGGTAGGGATCGTCCTGCTGGCGACCGTCGCTGACCTAGCTCGACGGGATCGGCGACGCCGGGCGACAGCCGGACACCTGGCTGCACCGAGGACTTCCCCCCGCCAGTGAACGTGGTTCGAGCCAGGGCAGGGGTTACTGGAGCAGCAAATCGAACCGAGGCTCACCCTCTTCAGATCGCGCCAGACGGCGATCGACGACGCCAATCAGACTCGCGACGAGCTGGGTCGTCTGCTTGCCGAGCAATGTTCCTGCTACCGCCCCCGCTGCCCCGCCCACGGCGGCGCCGAGGAGGAAGGGCAGCATCGGGTTGAGATGCGAGGCGGCCGCTTCAGTCCCCGGCGCCCGGAGCGTTTCTTTGTCCATCCCACGCGTCAACGGCACCTCGACGTCTCCCTCCCGCTAGCAGTACCTAACTTCGGATCCCAGTGCGGGGCGACGAAAAGATTACCGTAATACGGCGCGGCGCGAGTCACGGACATTCGCCGTGTTCTGGAGATCAAGGTCATTGGATCGCGAG
Organism: Thermomicrobiales bacterium; assembly: GCA_030446955.1. Classification (GTDB taxonomy): domain Bacteria; phylum Chloroflexota; class Chloroflexia; order Thermomicrobiales; family UBA6265; genus LC2-1. Next base: position 562 of record JAUJMG010000172.1, on the reverse strand, counting down.
GAGGGTCTGCGCCTCTGCCCAGAGATCCTCGAGGCGATAGAACGACCGCTGATCGACATCGAAGATGTGAACAATGACTTCGCCATAGTCAAGCAGGATCCAACCCGAGGCGGGGTTGCCTTCAATGCGCTCCGGGCGGACCCCATCCTCCGTCATGTTCTCCAGGATCTCCCGCGAGATCGCCCGCAGCTGGCGCTCGTTCTCCCCGGAGCAGATCACGAAGCAGTCGGCGACGGGCGAAATCTGGTGGATGTCAAGGACAAGGGTGTCCGCAGCAGGTGTGTCCGAGATGAGGTCGGCGATCCGCAACGCCAACTCCCGGCTCTGTTCGGCCAACCGATCGCCGGCGCTCATCTCGTCCTGGTCGGCGTTCATCTCGGCGTCGATGAGTGTTCTCCTCCTGCGAGGGGCGCGCCTCAGATACCACAGCGGGCGGCCGGGTGGCCACCGGCTCGGACATCGAGCGCGGCGACAACCTCGCCCGTCCTGGTGGGCCTGGCAGGGATCGAACCTGCGACCCTGGGGTTATGAGCCCCGTGCTCTGCCGCTGAGCTACAGGCCC
>JAUJMG010000171.1 GCA_030446955.1 Thermomicrobiales bacterium | reverse complement strand
TACGCTCGCGGCAACCTCGTCGCTTCCTACGTCCACCTGCACTTCGGCGCCGTGCCGGACCTGGCGGCTCACTGGCTGGACCGCTGCCGGGCTTGGTCAGCCAGTGAGAGCACCACGACGGGTCCGGACGCGTCACCGAGGCCCGAAGACTCGTGACCGTGTGGGCGATCGCTCGGCTCTGGCCTCTCGTCTGGCTGGCGCTCGTGGCGGCCCTCAACCCGCTGGCGGTCGCCGGACAGGATGAACCTCACCGGGCGGGCCTTGTCGTTCGGCACGGCGATGGGCGGCTGACCTATGCCTACGTGACCTTCCAGGAAGCGGAGATCAGCGGGATTGAGTTGCTGCGGCGCAGCGGCCTACCCCTCGTCACAGTCGGCTTTGGAGGTTTGGGCGAGGCCGTCTGCGCCCTCGAGGGCGAGGGGTGCTCGACCGGGGAGTGCCGCAGAAATCTCTGCCAGGGGGCACCGGAGGAGCCGTTCTGGCAGCCCTGCTACCAGACGACGCCTGGCGCGTGGCAGGTGTGGCGCCTGGGCGCGAGCTCGGCCAAGATCCGCGACGGCGATGTTTACGGCTGGTCGTGGGGCGGCTGCGAGGCCGGTCTGCCCGCCACGACGATCGCTGATGTTGCCCGCCTCGTCGCGGTTCCCGATCCACCCGTCACCGGCTCGGACGGAACCGGACCAGAGACTGCCGTCCGCACGATGTACCCGCCAGGGGTCGGACCGGAGCGGGAACGGCCCCGTCAGGAGGTCCTCACCTACGCGGTAGCCGTTGGGCTTTTGGCGCTGATCGGAGCCGCTGCCGCGTACGGGGCTCGTCGCGCCCGACGCTCCGGGTGAAGGCCGCGAGCTGGACGCGCGCCTCTGGCTTTAGCGTGACGCCTGGAACCCCAGTGACGCGTAGTGCGTTGTCGAGCGCAGGCGCAGGGCCACAAGCACGAAGTCGGCGTAGAGGCCGGGTGGGGCTTCGGTGTCCACCCGCAGGCGCACGCCGAGATGGGCCGGTTGGTCGTCCGGGCCTGGGGCGCCCAGGTTCACCGCAATCATCGTCGTCTCGCCCGTCAGGCGGTACTCCACCAGTCCGTGCTCGCGCCAGTGTCCGGTCGCCTCGTCGGGCAGGTATCGAGCGACGGCAAGCACCGGCCCTCGAAGGTCGCCGTAGGCCTGCACCCCCTCCGCCTCGACCACGAGGTTCACATCCGTGTCCGGGTGGGCATCGGGGAAGCGCCGGATAGTCACCGGCAGCTCGACGCCGATCCCAACGTAGGAGGCGTCGCCGTAGACGCCGGGCCCGTCACCGAGGTGGAGCCGACCCCGCCAGAGGAGTTCCGCTGCCGGATCGTCCATCTGCGTCTCCTTTCACAGAGAACGGTTCGCCCCGAAAGAACCACGGAAACGCGCTGTACTCTCGGATCTGTCGTGGCTATGAGACCACAATCCTCCGAGGAGCGGTGTTGTGAGAAGGCTATGCTCCAGCTGCCGCCGGCGGCCCGTCCCGACCGCGGATGACCAGTGATGCGCAACAGATTCTCCATCTCAGTGGCGGTTATCGGTGCCTCGAACGCCTTGTTCCCAGCATTCCTCCGGTCGAGCTTGGACACCAGGGTACGACCAAAGCGCCAGTCCAGTGCATTTCCTATGGTCGAGGAGGAATCCACAGGGCAAAAGTGGTAAGGCGCACTCCACTAAAAGGCTTATCGAGCGCCTGGCGTCCGCCCCTAAGAGACATCGTCCTGGAGGTGACGTAGGATGAGGCCACAGACATCGGTAGCTTCAATGCTTGGCGTCTTGAGAAGATCAGCCCGCTCCGTTACAAAAAGCGGCCCTGCTCCCGGCGCTGTTGGGACGCCATGCGAGCCGCGCACGAGGTCCGCGTCGAGGGGGATGACGTCCATCAGATAGCGGAAGCCCATCTGCTTCCTGAGCAGCGTCAGGCCCACCTTTGCCTTTGGCAGGCGGAGCGCTGGGTCGAGGAACAGCTCGACCGGGTCGAAGCCGGGCTTGCGATGAATGTCGACCGTCCGTGCATAGTCGGGCGCCCGCTGATCATCCAACCAGTAGTAATAGGTGAACCAGGAATCGGGCGCAGCGAGGGCGATCAACTCCCCGGACCGGGGGTGGTCGAGATGGTGCGCCCGCTTGCCTGCCTCGTCCAGCACCTCGGCGACACCCTCCGTCTCCTTGAGCAGCGAGCGAACCTCCGATAGACGCGTTGGGTCGTTGACGTACACGTGGGCAATCTGGTGGTCAGCAACGGCAAAGGCAGCGCTGGCTCCAGCGTCAAGCAGTTCCCGTCCCAATTCCTCGCGCACCGCGATCAGACCGTGCTCCCGCAGCCGCCGGTTCAGATGGACGGGACGTGAGACGGGCACGATGCCGTACTCCGAGAGGACGATCACCTCGGTGTCGCGTGCCTGGTAAAAGTCGATCAGGTGGCCGCAGACCGAGTCCACCTCTCGCAGTTCCGCCGCCATCCGCGGATCGTCCGGCCCGAAACGCTGTAGACCGTAATCGAGATGGGGCAGATACACGAGCGTGAGCGTCGGGGCATCGTGCTGCTCGACCCACTTTGCAGCGTCCGCGATCCACTGCGTGGCACGGATCGAGGTGTTCGGACCCCAGAAGTTGAAGAGCGGGAATTGCCCGAACTTTCCCTGGAGCGCCGGTCGTAGATCGGCTGGCTGGGTGTAGATATCGGGAAGTTTGCGGCCGTCGGCCGGGTACATCGGTCGCGGCGTGACCGAGTAGTCGACCGAGGAATACATGTTGTACCACCAGAAGAGGTTGGCGCAGGTGAACGACGGGTCGAGCGCTCGCGCCGTCTCCCAGATTTTGGGTCGCTGGACAAGCCTGTTGGATTGCCGCCAGAATTTAATCTCACTCTCGTCTCGAAAGTACCAGCCATTGGCGACGATGCCATGCTGATCTGGATGGGTGCCGGTCAGGTAGGTCGACTGCGCCGTGCAGGTAACGGCCGGCAACGTCGGTGTCACGGTTGCCAACTTGCCGCACTCGATGAACGCGCGTAACCGCGGCGTTGCCTCTCCAAGGAGATCGGGAGTGAGTCCAACAACGTTGAGGACGACGGTCTTTCGCATGCTCAGGTTCCCCTAATGTACCTCTGAAAGAAGAGCGTCGAGCCAAAGGCGATAAGGGCAAGGACTACGCCGACCACTGAGCCGGCTATAGCCAACGCGAGCGCGTCGAGCAACGCAATACCGGCAATCAGGTACCCGATAGCGCGGCCAACGCTCCGTTGACGCGCTCGGTAGACGAACGAGGTGCTATAGGCAACCCACCCGGCGAAAAGCAGCAGGAGGGGCAGGGTGTTGAAGGACGGGGTTTCTACGACGAAGGCGATGGCCGGCAGGGCAATGAGCGCAGCCGGCCAGTATCCCGTCAGTCGTGGGCCGGTTTCAGTCTTTGCGATGTACGTCAGACCGACCACGTAGAGGAAGAGCAAGCTCGCCCAGGTGATCAACGAGCGTGAGAACACGGACGAGAAAGCGGTGAACGCCGTAACATAGACTAGGGCCCGGGCAGCCGCCATGACGAGCGGGCTGAGCGGGTTGGTCTTGTGCCACAGGTCGTAGACAACGATGACGCCGATCAGGAGAAGCCCTGTCCCAAATGGGGCCGGTCCGACCAGCCATAGCAGAGCGCTACCCACGGCGAAGAACGCGACAACAGCAATAACTGCCGCATTCCGGGAGACGGAACCGGAAGGCAACGGCCGGTCTGGACGCTCTCGGACATCGATCGCGTAATCGCACAAGTCGTTCAAATACATGCCCGCCGTGTAGAACAGGACCATAGCGACGGCGAGGGCGACAACCCCGCCATCCGGCTGAAGGGCGCCACCGAGCGCGGCCCCCGCCAGCACGTTGCTCACGACGGTCGGACTGTTCGAAACGCGGGCGAGAGCGAGGTGCCCCCGCAAGCGGCCGGGGCATGGCTGAAGGTAGTGGAGCGTCCGCTCAGAAGACATCGAGGGCCCAGGCGTACTCACGACCAATCGAATCGAGCAAATCCGCCTTAAGGGCGATCGGCAACACGTCCCAGGTGTACGTCTCAATCTCCAAGTGGCTGGTGAATCGCCGCTCACGCAGGAGCGCAAGAACCCGCCGCAGGTCATCCTGGGTCGAGGCGAGGGTCTCGTAACGCTCGACAAAGATCGGGACGTGGAAGTGGATCCGCCACTCGGCCGCACAAGAGTCGGCAATGGCAGGCAGAGCGTCCGGGAGATCGGGAAAGTGGGCGAACGATCCGTTGTGGTTGCGTTGAACAACCTGGTGGAGGTACGTGGACTCAGCAAACACGGCCAACCGGGCAGCCATCTCCTCACGAGCGTTGCGGTCGTCAGGCAAGGCCACCTTCACGGCCGAGCTGACCTGAACCTTGCCAACTTGGATTCCCACCTCCGCGAAGCGGTCGAGCACCAGAGCGGGGTTTTCGTAGCCAACCGCGACGTGGCACGCGTCAAAGCAGACCCGGATGTGGTCGAGTAGACAGGCGTGCGCCTCGGAGAGCGGGACGTCGAGCTCCGCCGCGAGCAGCGGCCCACCGACCGGCAGGAGCCGAGCCTCGAAGAAATCCGCGAGCGCGGCGCACGTCCCGAGCAGTCCGTCCGGCTCCGGTTCGATGTCGAGGTGGACTAATTTGCCCCGGTCTTGCCGAACCCGCGCCATGACCGCCGCGACCCGCACCACGTTTCTGACGAGGAGATCCCACGTTGCCGGGTCGTCCGGATCGATCCATGCGCCGTAGGAGAGCGGGCTGGTCGAGATGCCGCCGTCCATCTCGGCAGGGAGAACGGTCGCCAGGATCTCGACCAACCTCAGTGTGTAACGGACGCGCTCCTCATCACGCCAGTCCGGTGCGTGGACATCAGCCTTGACGGGCTGCTGGTGGAAGGGGCCATGGGGAAAGCCGTTGAGCGTGAACACGTAGAGCCCATGTTCATCAAGGAATGACTTGAACTCCGGAAGATTGGACCCTTCCAACAACTCGCGGCTCTCTTCGCCTGAGAGGCGAAGGCCGATCCCAAATGGCACCTCCGGGGCGAATCGTGCCCTCAGCGGGAGCGCGTAGCGACGAAGGTTCGCAAGCACGCTGTTCCACCCGTTGCTCGGATGGATGTTCGTGCAGTACGTGAGTTGGAAGAACCCATCGGGCCCGAGTCGCACCGCCGCTCCTTCTCCACCCGCTAGCCGACAACTGAAGCTGCCCGAGCCTGGGGCAACTGGAACTTGGGGGACTGACCAAGGAAGGCGACGGGGTTCTCGAAGACGATCTTGCGGATGAAATCCTCGCCGTGCCCGCGACGCCGCATCTCCAAGATGAAGCGCGGCACAGCAAGGGGGTCGCTCGGCCCCCAGTCACAGGCGGAAGCCACGCAAATCCGCTCACTCCCGTACCGCTCGACCATATCTACGGCACGGCCCGGGGATGTCTTCGTCGTCGGATAGAGGGTAATTCCGGTCCAGAAGCCCCCCTCAAGAATCATTGGGAGCGTGTGCTCCTCTGCGTGGTCGACCATCACCCGTCCCGGCTGGACGCGGCCATCTGCGACCAGAGCGTCGACGATCGCCTTTGTTCCCTTGTACTTATCCTCAAGGTGCGGGGTGTGGATGTGGATGAGCTGGTCGTGCGCGACGGCAAGGTCAACATGGTCATTGAAGGTCGCGAGCTCGTTGCGGGTCACCCGGTTGAGGCCAATCTCGCCTATGCCAAGCACGTTGGGCTTGTCGAGGAACTCCGGGATGATGTCTAAGACCTGACGCGTTAGCTCACGGTCCTCCCCCTCCTTCGGGTTGAGGCAGAGCCAGGTGTAGTGCTGAATGCCGTACAGTGCCGCCCGCTTTGGCTCAAAGTCGGTTAGGCGGTCGAAGTAGTCGGCGAAGACATCGACGGAGCGGCGGTCGTACCCGGCCCAGAAGGCCGGCTCGGTGAGGGCGAGACAGCCGCTGAGGGCCATCCGCTCGTAGTCGTCAGTCGTGCGAGAAACCATGTGGGCGTGCAGATCAATGTATTCCATCGCGCACCTCCTCCTGCTCCGGTACGCGTTGGATGGAGGCACCATACGCGGCCTTCCGATCCAACTCGGCCAGCGGCTCCGTCGTTCGGTCACTGAGGATCATCTGAACGCGCTCAATCCGCCCGGGCACTCCTGAACAAAGTTCCCGTAGCGTCTCCCGGAAGGCGATGAACCGGAAGTCGTCTTCCCCGTCTCTTGCGGCTGCACGATCCATGCGATCGAGGAACGCCGCTATGTCTAACACCTTGGTGCGGTGCTCGATGAAGTATTCGTCGATCAACTGGCGCTGGGTAAGGGGACAGCTGCTGACGTCCGTGGCCATGCCACACCTCCATGGATGTTCGCCTCTCGGTCGTTCGCCTGAAAGTCCTTGAGGAGCGTGATGCTCTTGGAGATCAGGTCCTCGTCCATCTCGTGCACCTCGACACCCTGCCCAATCCGCTCCAGGAGCATGATGGTCAGTTGTCCACCCAGATGCTCCCTGAACTCGTTCAAGCCACTGAGAACGCTGCGGGAATCGACTCGTTCGGCCAGGTCCCGGCTCAACTCGGGGACGTACACCGGGAGTGCCACGGCTGTGATCACGTGAAGGATTCGCCGCCAATGGTCCTCTGGAAGCAGGTCCAGGAGGTGGGCATAGGTCGAATCCAAGGCGATGCCAATGGCCACGGCCTCGCCGTGGCGCAGGGAGTAATTCGTCAGCTGCTCTAGTTTGTGCGCCGCCCAATGCCCGAAATCCAAGGGCCGCGAAGAGCCAAACTCGAAGGGGTCTCCGCTCGTCGATATGTGTTCCAGGTGCAACTGCGCGCAGCGGTAGACAAGCCATTCCATGGCCGTCATGTCTCGTGCGTTCAGCTCGTGGGCGTGCTCCTCGATGAAGGTGAAGAAATCAGAGTCCTTCAGCAGGGCAACTTTGATTGCCTCGGAAATGCCGCTGCGCCAGTCACGATCCGAGAGTGTCGTCAGAAAGGTGAAGTCGTTGATCACCGCGTACGGGGGGGCAAACGTCCCGAGAAAGTTCTTCTTGCCAAAAGCATTGACGCTATTCTTGACACCGACACCCGAATCGTTCTGGGAGAGAACGGTCGTGGGCACCCGAATGAGGCGCACACCGCGATGAGCGGTAGCGGCGGCGTATCCGACCATATCGATGACCGCGCCGCCACCAACCGCGACCACGTAAGCGTGTCGATCAATGCCGAACTCGTGGATCCCGCGGTGGACGGACGCGACGTTCGCAGGGTCATTCTTGACCTGTTCGCCGCCCTCGACAACGAGAGGAGGGCAAACGAGGTTGAACGACGTGCTGTGGAGCCGGGCGTAGGCCTCGATGGAGTCGAGCAGGCCGTGATTCTGCTCAAGCAGTCCATGATCCACGACGAAGATCGCCTTGCTCGGGACGCCAGTGTCGCGCCCGGCCGCTATGACCTCCCCAAGAAGAGGATTCTCTGACGCAAACAGATCACGGGTAAAGAAAATGGGGTAACGGAACGTCACGCTCGCAACCTGCTGGATCGATTGCATGACGGTACCTTGCATGATCTCACTTCCTAGGTGGGGCAACCAGCACGAAGAGGACACCTTGAAAGTCGCGGACTCAACAGGACAGGAACCTGCGGACTCTCGACCGCAGGCAGCGAAGGGTACCATAGGGTTTTGGGCGTTGAGTTTGAGATGGAGTTCCACCGACCCTGCTTGTACCGTTCGGTCATGCTCGCACCGTCATCAGGCGATAAAACCTTCTCTCCTGAGCAGCATCGTCCGGATGCCGAAGTCCATGGGTACCGGTACCCTCACTCGTCCTTGCGTTCCATCTCCCCGATCACTTCTACAGAGTCATTCTTCAATAATGACTGGGTTGTTTGGTAGGTTACTGGCTGGTAGGCGATGTACCGCGATCGATCCCCTTCATGGTCACCAACAGGTTCGCCATCTCGATCGCGGTCATCGCCGCCTCGAACCCCTTGTTCCC
>JAUJMG010000671.1 GCA_030446955.1 Thermomicrobiales bacterium | reverse complement strand
AGCGCGCTTGACTGGGGGTCAAGAGGTCGGAGGTTCAAATCCTCTCAGCCCGACAAAGAAAGTGCAGGTCAGAGCCGGTGCCGAGAGGCACCGGCTCTTCTGCTTTTCGGCGGTGTATGCAGGATGTATGGAGATCGGGTACCGTTCTGGCGTGCAGTGGGTTCAGGTTGGGGAGGCGGAGGTCCAGCGCCAGCGGGGCAAGTGGGTGGTGCGCCAGAGCGGCTACGACCCCGCCACAGGGCGTCGCCGGGTGCGCCAACTCGGTACCCATCCGACCAAGCGGGCGGCCCTTGCCCAACAGCGGGCCCTCGCCGAGGGCTGCGTCGGCACTGACACCGAAACCCTGGGTGACTTCGTCGAGGTGTGGTTGCGCTCGAAGGAAGGCCGGGTTGCGGTGAGCACCTTCGATCAGTACGCGTGGGCCCTACGTCGCCACGTCAAGCCCCTCATCGGCGCCGTGCGCCTGCGCGACCTGACCCCTGAGGTACTCGACGAGTGGGTCGCCAGCCTGATTGGTGACGATCCGACCGGGAAGCGCCGCCTCGGGCCCACTTCGGCGCGCTTGGTCCGCAAGGTCCTGTCGATGGCCTTGGAGGAGGCGGTGCAGCGCGGGCGCCTCGAACGCAACCCGGTCCGACTCACCCAGCCGCCCCGCCCTGCGCGGTCTCGCAAGAAGCTGGGCTGGACGCTGCAGGAGGCCACCACCTTCCTGCATGCGGCGTCGGACCATCGCCTCTACGCCGCGTTCCACCTGTGCCTGGTCACGGGGCTGCGCCGGGGCGAGATCCTGGCACTGCGTTGGGACCACGTCGACCTTGCCCGACAGCAGCTCGAGGTCGTGCAACAACTTGCCCTCGAACGGGGACGCCCGGTGCTCAAGGAGCTGAAGACCGAGCACAGCGAACGGCTGGTCACCTTCGGCCCTTCGACCGCGGCCGTGCTGGCGACACACCGGAAGCGCCAGGAGGTGGAGGCCGAGTTCGTCGGTGCGGCGTGGGAGGGATTGGGCCTGGTGTTCACCACGCCGCTCGGCGGCTGGATCGACCCCAACAACTTCCGTCGTCTCATGGACGGTCTGATCGTGGAGGCCGGGGTCCCCCGCATCACCCCAAAGGGTATGCGCCACACCGCTCAGTCCGTGGGCCGGGTGGTGGTGAGCGACGACAAGGTCATGCAGGAGCGATTGGGCCACGCCGACATCGGGATCACGCTGAACGTCTACACCCAGACGGTAAGCGATCAGCACCGCCGCGCCGGCGACCGCCTGGACGAGGTGTTTGCCCCGCCCAGCTCGTGATTCCGCTCAGGCGTCGACGGGAACTCTTGGCCGACGACAGCCTCGTGGTCATCCGGGGCGGGATGCTCGATGCGGCCTCACTGCGGGCCGATGCTGGTCGCACCTTCCGGCGATTCGGTGAGCGTGGCATTTCGGTGCTGGCCGCACCAACAGACGATGATCTCAACCTGCTCGCCCGAACCGTCCTTCACCGCTACGAGCAGCTCACCGTGATGACGGCCGGTGCCATTCGGGGAGCGGGGCTCGAGCTGCGGCCAACCTTCCGCCGCCCGCACTACACGGTCATGCTTCCGGATCTCGATGCCGACGTAGAACGCCTGACATCATGCGAGAATAAGCAGCGAGTGAATCCCTACTTCGAACGAGAGGAGGACTGATGGCAATACCCATCGACATCGATGTCGATTGGAATACGATGGACGACACCGGACTGCCGTGGACTTTCGTCGACGAGGCAGCCGATCCGAGCCAGATCGTCCCCGGCGCGTTCGTCATCGCTGGTCGGGACGGCGCTGTCGCCGTTGCCGAGGTTGTCGATGTCGGCGACGACGGCGTGGTCCACCTCCGAGACATCGGAGGGACGGTCGAGGCGAACCTCCACCTGGTCCGGCAGGGGAGGCCGGTTTCGTGACCGTTGACAGACCACCGCTGTCGACTCCACGTCGCCAGCGGGGGTAGCCGATGCGTCCAGGGGATCCGCCCATCACGGGCGGCTCATTCAGTTCTTCTTGAACTCGTCAGTCGCCTCGTCGCTCTCCTCCAGCCCCAGTTGCCGGGCGACGAACTCGTCGATGGTGAGTCCCTCCTCATCGCTGGTGCGACCCCCCTTGGCCCG
>JAUJMG010000670.1 GCA_030446955.1 Thermomicrobiales bacterium | reverse complement strand
GGTGAGGTTCGAAGGCAGGTTGGCGGCTCGCTTCCGCCTCAATGTGGCGTGGCACCCGCATGGGATCAGCATCGATGAAGGCTCCGCCGTCTATGCGTCAGCCCTTAAGCGGTGCGTCGACCGGAGCGGCACCAGCACCGCCCCCTGCCTACGAAGAGGGTACCCCTGGCGTGCCTGCAGCGCTCGTACCGATCGGATATCGAACCCGGCACGTTCGATCCAGCATCCACACGCCCGTGACTAACGCACCAAGGCGCGGCACGAGGAAGCATGGCAGAAGGGAGAGGAGCGACCGTAAGCGCTTCACACGCTCCGGCACCCGGCGCCTGTGCGGATTCTTCGACCCTGCCAGCACACTCCCAAACCCTGGGGCCCTGCGCTTCGCGTAATGGAGTCGAGCGACGTGACCAACATGCAGTGGGATCGTCACCGGCTTGCACATCCCGGCCTTCGCCTACTTGATGCTCCATCGTCTCGTAACTACTCTGGTCCAACGCCCATAGCAGGCGCTCGCATGGCGTCGCGCCTGATTCGCCACCACCCGTTCCTGGTCCGCGCGTCGCAGGCCCCGCCCGGACCAGGCCTAACGGCGTCGCCGCACCACGAGGACGTTACCGTCTTCGTCCTGCGCGGGTTGTCCTTGGCGCTTGCTGCCGAGGGAACTGGGCAGTCGGAGCTGCGTCACCTGCTGGAGCGCCCGGCCAAGCTGCGGAGATTCCGCGCAGGTTCGCAGGGCGCCCCGTATGCCTGGTATCACGACCCGATCATCCGCCGCAGGATCGAGTCGAGCGAGCGGCTAGGTGATCACCTCTGGCGGTCGCACGGATGCTCTCCTGGCCGCTCGGCTGCCGGCGCCTCGATGTCCGCTATGAGCGGCGCCACTCCCCCCAGGAGTCGCCCTGCCTGCCCACTCCCTTAGCAACGGGCTGGTTTGAGCCGTTGGTATGCTCACAACAGGCGCCACGGCGTTCGCTCGGGGGCAGCGGAGTGCGGAGGCACGAAGGGGGACGGACCGAATGCGGGAGGACCCGGGGCTGGACATCGGGACAATCGCGGGCTGCCTTGAAGCGCAGTACGACCTGCCAGTCGCCTCCATCGCCTTTCTCCCTATCGGCTACGACCTCAGCGCCGCCGTCTACGAGGTCCGCTCGCGCGACGGCACCTCCTTCTTCCTGAAAATCCGGTTCGGCCCCGTCCACGAGCCAAGCCTGCTGGTGCCGCGAGCGCTGATTGACCTCGGCATCCGCAACGTCCTCGCCCCCCTCCGCACGCGAACGTCCGGTCTTTGGTGCTCCCTGGACGGGGACGATGGGTACAGCGTCGTGCTTTACCCGTTTGTCCGGGGTGAGAACGCGATGGTCGCCGGGTTGTCAGACGAGCAGTGGCGGGAGTTCGGATCGACGCTGCGGGCTGTACACGAGAGCGGACTTGGGGAGCGCTTCCACGATCAACTCCGCGTCGAGACCTTCACCCTTCCCTCAGCCGCGGTGGTGCTGCGGCTCCTGGACTTGGCGGAAGCCACGACCTTCGAGAGTGCGGCCGCCGTACGGCTTGCAGCGTTCTGGCACGCAAACGCCGACCGGATCCGCCAGATGCTTGCCCGTGCCGAGGAGCTGGGACGCTCGCTCCAATCTCACACGTTCGAACGGGTCCTGTGTCACGCGGATATCCACGCCGCCAACATCCTTGTCGATGAGGACGGCCGCATCTGGCTCGGCGACTGGGACGACCCGGTCATCGCCCCGCGAGAGCGTGATCTGCTCTTCGTAGTCGGGTCGAGGATTGCGAGATCGGTGGAGCCCAGGGAAGAGATTCTCTTCTTCGAAGGGTACGGGCCGGCCGAGATCGACCCGGTTGCCCTGGTCTACTACCGGTACGAGCGGATCATTGAAGATCTCGGCGAGATCGGGAAGAGCGTCTTCCTGGATCCGCGCCTCGGGGAGCAGTCGCGGAAGGAGGAGGCCGAGTTGGCCATGAGCTTCTTTGTGCCCGGCGGCGACATCGACCGTGCCGAAACGGTCTCCCGCCGCCGGTGGCCCAGTGCCTCCGCCTGAACTGTCGTCATTCTCCGAGCGGCCCGCCGGTCAGGCCGACACCAGGGGCGCATGGGAAGGCGAAGGGCAAGTGCCCCGTGGC
>JAUJMG010000170.1 GCA_030446955.1 Thermomicrobiales bacterium | reverse complement strand
ACCCGCCGCACTTGGGCGTGGTCGCCATCTTTCGGGCAGACCGCATACATCGGGTGATGGAACCCGCTGTCGGGGTCGGGAACGGTGAGACGTCCCGCGACCAGCGCCTCCCGCACCGCCGCGACCTCATCGGTAGATGCCATGGTCGCCTCCTTGCCAGCTCATCCCTGCCGAGCGATGGTTGGGTTAGGGGCGACGGGGTAGCCGTTCGCCCCTTAGGCGGGCCCGCCTCGCTGCTCGACGCTAGCTCAGCGGGGCAGGAACCAGGCCCGAGCTCGTGGCTGGGGCCGACCGGGTAGCGCCCCCAGCCGTTCGCCTGACCGACGTCCGACTGAATGGTGGTCTCCCCCGGGACCCCGCTCCTTTGTTGTGGCCACGGGTCTCACCTCCTTCCAACGACGACCACGTTCCGAAGCCGGCGACTTATGGTGTGACCGCTTCCTCCGCCACCCTACGCTGGTTAACGCTCATCGTGGTGAGGGAGACGTATGTCGCACGATCCTGGCGCGGTGGACTCGGGGAGCGTCAGCGGTGGCACCACGTGTTCGCGCTCCCCGGAGCGACGGAGCCGCACCCGGCTGGTGACCAACGCCTTCAGCCTCGAGCACGCAGCGAGCAATTCGGCCACGAGCGGGGCTTCCTCGACCACTTGCTCGACGTTGTCCAACACGAGGAGCAAACACTTCTCCCTCAGGTGCGCTGTGAGCCGGTCGTCCAGCGGCTCTTCGCCAGCCTCGCGAATTCCCACGGTCTGCGCGACGGCCGGTAGGACAAGGGCGGGGTCGGTGATCGGAGGGAGCGGGACGAAGACCGTGCCGGCTGCAAAGTCCTCACTTAGGTCGTGGGCCACTTGGAGCACCAGGCGAGTCTTCTCCATCCCGCCGGGTCCGGTGAGGGTGACGAGGCCCACATCAGGACGCCGCAGCAAGCCAACGAGGGCCGCTACCTCCTGCTCGCGCCCGATCAAGGGCGTGCGCGGCCGGGGCAGGTCATGGGCGTTGGCGGGAGAGGGCGTGCCGGGCATGGCGTGGCTCGGTCGGTTGGCGGCGAATGGCAGAGATGTGTGCCTGCATCTTGCCGAACGAGCCGGTTTACGTCAACCACTTGCTCCCGGAGCACCTTGAACCACAGCGGCCGTGGCAGCAACACCACCGCCGGTGTGGTCGAGCGGAAGCGACGGGGGTCGCTCAAGCAGAAGACCCATTCCCACCACGCGCCATCCGCATCGCATATGCTCCACCATTCAGCAGTGTTGGAGACTCTGGTCGTTCTTCCTATCAACAGCTTCGCCCTGGCCGCTTGACCGCAGGGGATCGCACGACTATTGCGCTGCTGGCTGAGACTTGCTCTCTGCGGGACATCGTCCCGGACTACGGCGTCAGCCACGAGAAGGTGCGGTCCGTCCTTCACGCGGATACGGTAGGGGCCTCCAGTTGACGACCGACGGCACCGGCAGGAGCCGGCTCGAGAGCGCCCGGGTTTTGGTAAGCGGACGCCCCAGGAGTTCCTCTCCTCTCAGACCCTCAACCGTTCGCAGCTCCCAACTGGCCGATAGAGGGCGGAGCTGAGTGTTCATGAGACCGTCCGCATTTGGCCGGGCGCTCGCTCTCCGTGGCCTCCGAACAAAATCTAGGCGATGGAGCCGACGTACCTATGTCGTCCGCCCACCGCCTCACCTACAAAGTGGTGCCGATGCGCTCCGCCTGTCGGGTCGGCCGAATCGACCTGCGGCGGTGAACCAGGCCGCGTGGTTAGCCGGGTGCCGCCCCCGACCGGTCGGGCGCCCGGCGCTCGGGAGGGGCCGCACGGACAATCAGTGCCTCGCCCCCCGCGCCCCTTTCTTCTCCCCGGGCGACCTGTCTATCCTGGTCTTCGGACGGTTCTAGTTGGGATTCCCGAACCGGGAGCTACGCGATGACCCGGCTCCGGTCGACGAGGGGTATGAGATAAGCGGTTCCGTGGCCGACGAGTCGGGAGCCGGCACGGTGGAGATCGGCCGGCCTATCTCATCTCCTATTGCACAGAGCGTGTAAACAGGGACCCTAACCTGCTACCGGCTCCGTCCATTGTCGTCCCGTTCCGGTGATCTTGAGCTTCTGTCGAAGTCCTGATAGTCGCGCAGGAAGATAACAATCTGCTCCAGCGCCTGCCGGCCCCACGGGCCCGCAAGGAGGTCAGTCCCCTGCTTGCACGTCGGCAGGGTGCTCAGCACTGTCCAGCCAATGCAACGTCGGGAGAAACGCTGCGCCGCCACCAGGGCGCCCTCCTCATGAGCTCCAACAAGCAAGAGTTTCGGAAGCGTGGCAGTCCGTACGGCAACCGCGGATCGCTCACCCTGGATGTCCGGGGCCGAGAGCGCGACCAGCGCGTCGACACCACCTGCAGCCGCTACCTGAAGGGCGCTCGGGACACTCGCCCTCGCCGCCACCAGGAACACCCGCGTGGCACGTAGCCTCCGAGCATGGCTGACCACTGCTCGAATCGAGCCGGAGAGGAGATCGGGCTCCCATGGGTCGTCTGACAGGCCGTGGCCGGGGAGGTCGAAGGTGACGACGGATAGGCCGCTATCAGCCAGGTGGAGCGGGAGGTTGTCCCACGCGTCCAGATCCTCGCCCGGTGCGTGGACCAAGATCACTAGGTTGACGCCGCCGCCCCAACGCTGGCCGCGCAGCACCTGGCCCGATGGCGCCAGGACTTCTAGGGCCGCGACGCTGACCGTCATGGGTGCCTAGGGCTCAGGCTCATGCACCCCAATCGGAGTGCTTGTAGCGCTTGGCCCAATCAACGCCCTGCCAGGTCTTGATCTCCAGGGGCCGAACGAAGAAGAGCCAGCGTGGCTCGTTCAGGGTCGGCACAAGGTAGTCCGGCCCGTGCTCGCCCAGATAACGGTAGGACATCTGATTGGCAATCTCGACCCACCGGCCTCCGACGTTCGGCTCCTCGAGCAATTCGGCCTCGCCCTTCGCCAGGACCTTGCGCAGGCCCTCCGTCACATCAATGGTCAAGAAGACGCGCGGGTCGCGCTGCATGAACTTCGCCCAGACTGATCGCTCGCGAGGGATGATGTAAAAGCCGCCATCGGCGTACTGGAACCAGGTGGGAACGACATACGGCCAACCCTCGTCGTCGAGACACCCCAATCTGGCGATCACCCCCTCTGCCAGGAACACCTCCATCTCGTCCTGGCTCATCTTGCCCACTTTGCCGCGCCACGCCTCAGTGGTTTGCTGGGCGCTCATCGCTCGCCCTCCTCATGCATAGAGTTCATCATTCGCGCAACAGCACCAGCATCCTAGGTGCGGTTGTCCTAGACTGTCAACGGCCGGTCCCCGATTCCCAGTTCTGCGATGCGACCGATGGAGGTGCTCCGATGCGCATCACCGACGAGGTCTACGTGGTCGGCGGCGGCTCGACCCTTGGCTTCGGCCTGTCGAACGCCCCCGACTGCCACGTCTACCTGATCGACGGCGGTGAAGAGCTCGCCCTCGTCGATTGCGGCATGGCCGAGGGCGACTCCGTCGACCGGATTGCTCGGAACATCGAAGCTGAGGGGCTTGACCTCGGTCGGCTCCGCCGCCTCATCCTCACCCACTACCACATGGACCACGCCGGGGGCGCCGCACGGTTTCGCGAGCAGTTCGGTCTCGACGTGCTCGCTCCAACTGGCGCGGTCGCGGCGCTGCGCACCGGTGACGAGCGGGCCGTTGCCCTCGACGTGGCGAAGCGAGCCGGCTACTACGCTGCTGACTACCGCTTTGAGCCGGTCGAGGTCGACCGAGAGCTGACGGAAGGAGACCACGTCCGACTCGGGAACCTTCAACTCGAGGTCTACGACACTCCTGGCCACTGTGACGGCCACGCCTCTTACCTTCTCGTTGGGCGGAGCCGCCGTTATCTCTTCGCGGGGGACGCCGTCTTCCACGGCGGACGCATCGTCCTCCAGAACATCCACGATTGCAGCATCCAACGCTCAGCGACCAGCGTCGAGAAGCTGGTTGGCCTGGACTTCGAGACGTTGCTGCCAGGCCACGGCACCATTGCGGTGGACAACGGTCCGAGCCACGTCCGCCTGGCTGCCGACGCGTTCAACAGCCTGTTCGTGCCCAAGAACCTGCACTAGGCAGGCCCTGCCAGCTTCCCGCCGTCGATGCCCCGGAATGACGGCGTATGCGACGTCCAAGGTGGTGGAGGCCGCATCAGAACCCGACCGGATGTCGTCCAAGTAGTCCCTCTACACTGCCAACCGGAGAATCGTTGAGGGAGGCTAGCGCACTATCCGCTCCGGAGTCGCGGGTCGAGGATGTCCCGCAGGCCATCACCCAGCAGGTTCAGCCCGAGCACGACCGCCACAATTGCCAGACCAGGGATGGTCGTCACCCAGTGGTTGAGCAGCATGTAGTTTCGGCCCTCGGCGATCATCACTCCGAGGCTAGGGAGCGGCGGCTGCGCCCCCATGCCAATGAACGAGAGACCCGCCTCCACGATGATGGCGAGAGCGACGTAGTACGACGCCATGACGAGCGCCGGCGCGAGGACGTTCGGCATGACGTGCCGAGCAAGGATCCGCCGGTCTCCGACGCCCAGCGCACGCGCAGCCTGGACGTACTCAGCCTCGCGCAGGTGAAGTACCTCGCCGCGCACAATCCGAGCGAAGCCTGCCCAGTTGATCAGCCCGACCGCCAAGACTGTGGCGGGAAGCCCCGGTCCCATGGCCCCGGCGAGAATGACCGCAATCAGGATTAGCGGGAAACCCCAGGTCAGCTCCACCACCCCGCTGATGAATGTATCAACCCAGCCCCGATAGTACGCTGCCACCGCCCCGGCCAGCGTCCCCACCACGAGGGAGATGAGCGTCACGCCGAAACCGACGAGCAACGAGATACGGATGCCAACGACCAACCGGCTTAGCATGTCACGCCCGAGTTGGTCTGTCCCGAGCAGATGGCCGTCGCTCAGGGGAGGCTGGGATGCTGCCAGGAGATCCTGTTCCGCATAGTCGTACGGCGCGAAGAATGGCCCAATCAGTCCGATGAGCACGTAGAGCAGCGCGACAAGCGATCCGACCAGTGCCAGCTTGTTCCGGGCAAGGCGGCGCCAGGCCCCGGTTAGCCGGCTGGCCCTCACGGGAGGGAGTCCCTCCGCCTCCTTCCAGACAACACGACGGGAGGGAGCGATGGCCATCGCTATCTCTCCTGTTCCTGTCCCGACAGGTCGACCGCCCACATGACCCTGCAAGAGCCAGACGGACGGTTCATCCTTGCCCGTCGTGGCCTCCTAGGCATGCCGGATCCGTGGATCGACCAGTCCGTAGACAAGGTCGGCGAGCAGGTTGGCGACCACTACTGTGAAGACGAGGAGCAGGGAGAAGAACTGCACCACCGGGTAGTCCCGACGCAGCACCGCGTCGACAAGGAGATAGCCGACGCCCGGCCAGTTGAAGATGGTCTCGACTACCAGCGTGTACCCGATCAGCCAGCCGATGCGCAGCCCCGAGAGGGAGACGATCGGGATCAGCGCGTTGCGGAAGACCCGCCCGCCGACGATCGTCCACTCCGACAGTCCCTTCGCACGGTGGGTGCGCACGAAGTCCTGGCCGAGATGCTCCAGCATGGAGGACCGCATCATCCGCATAGTCACCGCTGTCCCCTCAGCCGCAAGGACGAGGGTCGGCATGATCAGATGCTTTGCTCCGCAGCAACCCGCAGAGGGCAGCCAGTGAAGCTTCGAGCTGAACAGGTAAATCAGGAGAAGGGCGAGCCAAAAGTTGGGCATGCCCATGCCGACGATGCCAACGCCCATCGCCACCTGGTCGACGGCCGAGTTGCGCTTCGCGGCCGCGAGGACGCCGAGCGGGAGGCCGATCAGGTACGAGAGGCCCACAGCCGACAGCCCCAGGATCAGGCTGTTAGTCCCATGGGATGCCAGCAGATCAGTGATTGACTTGCCGGTGACAAGCGAGGTGCCGAGTTCGCCGCGGGCGAGGTTTGACACGTATACGAAGTATTGGACGACGATCGGCTGGTTGAGCCCCAGCTGCTCTCGGTAGGCCTCGCGGACCTCCTCCAGTGCCAAGGGGTTAAGAACCACCCCGCTCGGGTCGCCTGGAGCGAAGCGCAGCGAGTAGAAGACGGCGATCGACGCAAGCAGCATGATTACCATCATGCGCAAGCCCCGTCGCGCTAAGTAAGCCCCCATCCCGAAACGTGCCCTGCCCTACATGCCTACCCGAGCCAGACGTCGTTGTAGTGAGGGTAGATGTCGTACTGGTGCGGCAACCAGCCATGGACGTTCTTGCGTTGGACCCAAACATTGTTGCGGACCACGAGCGGGATCGTCGGCAGGTGCTCGGCGACGGCGAGCTGAAACTGTTTCCCTGCCGCCGCCAGCGCAGCCTCGTCGGGAGCCTGTTGCCAAGCGGTGATCGCCTCGTCGACCGCCGGGACACTGGCGCGACCCCAGTTCGGCACCGGGATCGTGGCGCTGCCGACGAAGAGGATGACCACGTCGATCGGCACCGGCCACAGGTAATAGAAGAGGTAGCTGTCCGGTCCCTGGCTGATCTCATTGAAGAACGTACCGCGGTCAATGGCCTCGACCTGGAGGTCCATCCCCAACTTCTTGACCTGGGCCTGGAGCACCGAGCCGAGATCGCGGTTGAACGACTCAGCCTGAACGACCAGGCGGAACTCCAGGCGTTTGCCATTCTTCTGAAGGATGCCGTCGTCGCCAGCTTGCCAGCCTAGCTCGGCAACCAGCGCCTTCGCCCGATCAAGGTCGAACTGGTTGAATTGCTCGACCTCGGGCGCGTAGTGCTTGTCGGCCGGCGTGATCGGCCCATAAAGCGGGTTTCCTTGTTCGAAGAGGAGTGCCTTGAGAATCGCCGACCGGTCAATAGCGTGGGAAACGGCCTGGCGCATCTTCAGTTCGTGGAAGTCAAGATCGGTCCGCTCAAAGTTGAGGCCGAAGATGTACCCCGATGGCTCGCTGAACGTGATGACGTTGAGGTCAGGGTTGGCCTGCAGGCGGGCGGCGTCCTGGAGCGCCGGGTTCCGCAGGGTGTCGATCTCGCCGTTCTCGATCCGCACGGCCCGTTGCGCCGCTTCCAGGATCGCCTCCCAGCGGATCCCGTCGAGGTACGCTTTCCCCTTGTTCTGGAAGTAGGGAACGATCGACCCCGGGTATTCCTCCCAACGCTTGACCGAGACGTGGCTACCCGGCACCCACTCCTCGAACGTGAAGGGCCCGGTGCCGTCGATGACTTGCTGGCCGTACTCTGCGCCCAACTCGGTCCGTGTCGTGATGTTGACAATCGCCCAGTAGCCGGTCTTCACGACATTCAGCACCTCGTAATATGGGTGCTTCATGTTAAGGACGAGAGTCTTCTCGTCCGGCGCCTCAATGGTTTCGACCGGCGCGAAGAGGGAAGCAAGGGGTGACCCGCTCACGGGGTCCTTGATCGTGTCATAGACCTCCTTCACCGCCTGGGCGTTGACTGGGCGACCGGAGTGGAACTTCGCCCCGTCACGGATGGTGAAGGTGACTTGTTTGCCGTCGTCGGAGACGTTCCAGCCCTGGGCGAGCTGCGGCTCCAGTTGCCCCTCCGGACTGTCGATCAGCAGCGACTCGTAGAGCGCGAAAAAAGCTGGGTCGTACCAGTTCGTGGCGACGGGGTCCATCCGCGAGAAGTCGAGGTCGTAGCCCTCCCGCAGGATGCCACCCGTCTTCGCCTCCTGCACCGCGGCGCGTGAAGCCGGCGCAGCACCGACACGAGGCGCTGCGGCAAGGAGGGTAGCGACGGAGGAAGCGGAGACGCCGATGGCCGCCGCCTGCTGCATGAGGTCCCGGCGCGATAGTCGCCGCGCCTGGTAGTCGTTGAGCAGCCGGTTCAGGACGTCGTTCCGGTCCACCATACCTGCCTCCTTCGCGAGACGAGAACTTTCTATGTGCCCGTCGTGGGACCCGGATCATAAGCATCGACGGATCGGCTGTCAAAGCGATGTGAGTCAGGCGGCTATTCATCCTCACCTGCGCCGTACTCATACCCTCAGG
>JAUJMG010000669.1 GCA_030446955.1 Thermomicrobiales bacterium | reverse complement strand
TCGTCATGGCCAACCCGCCGTTCAACGTCAACGGTGTCGACAAGGACAAGCTCGCTGGCGACCCCCGGTTCCCCTACGGCGTCCCCAAGCCCGACAACGCCAACTACCTGTGGATCCAGCTGTTCGCCTCCGCCCTCGCCAAGGGTGGACGGGCCGGCTTCGTCATGGCCAACTCGGCGGGCGACGCCGGGCACTCCGAGCGCGAGATACGCCGCCAGCTCATCGAGTCGAAGTCGGTCGACGTACTGGTAGCCGTCGGCACCAACTTCTTCTACACCGTGACCCTCCCCGTGACACTGTGGTTCCTCGACAAGGGGAAGCGGGGCACCGGGCGGGAGAACAAGGTGCTGTTCCTCGACGCCCGCCAGCTCTTCCGCCAAATCGACCGGGCTCACCGTGACTTTCTACCCGAGCACATCGAGCTGCTGGCCAACATCGTGCGCCTCTACCGTGGTGAGGAGGTCGAAACCATCGCTGGCAGCGAGCTGCTGCTGAAGGAGCGCTTCCCCGACGGCTGTTACGCCGACGTGCCGGGGTTGTGCAAGGTGGCGACCCTGGCGGAAACCGAAGCCCAGGGCTGGAGCCTCAACCCCGGCCGGTACACCGGCACGGCCGCCGTCGAGGACGACGGCGTGGACTTCACCGACAAGCTGGCCGGGCTGTACGACGAGTTTACGCGGTTGAGCGATGAGGCGAATGTCCTGAGGGCCAAGGTCGACGCCGCCATGACCGAGATCCTCAGCGAATGAGTGAGTGGCGCGAGGTTTTGCTCGGCTCGGTTGCCGATCTAATTAACGGCGATCGCGGCAAGAACTACCCGTCCGCGGAACTTCGAACTGAGTCCGGTATTCCCTTTGTCAATGCAGGGCACCTGGTCGACGGCCGGGTAAGGCCCGGCGGAGACGGCTTCATTAGTCACGAGCGATACGCACTGCTGCGGAGCGGTCTTGTCGAAGTCGGGGATATTCTTCTGTGCATTCGAGGTTCGCTGGGTCGAGTAGCGATAGCGACGCCCGACGTCGTCCCAAGTGCGATCGCATCCTCGCTTGTGATTGTTCGACCACGGGAAGACGTCGTTCCTCGCTTCCTGCTCGCAGTGCTGCAGGGACCCAAAGCCGCCGCGCAGATCGCTGCAAGCGATAACGGCGTAGCGCAGCCAAACATCGGAGCCGCCGAGGTTGGTCGTTTCCGTATCACCCTGCCACCCATCGCGACGCAACATCGTGTTGCCGGCTTACTCGATGCTCTGGATGACCTGATCGAGAACAACCGCCGGCGGATAGAGCTGCTGGAGCAGATGGCGCAGGCGATCTACCGGGAGTGGTTCGTTCACTTCCGCTACCCCGGCCACGAGGACGCCGCCTTCGTGGACTCCGCCCTCGGCCCTATCCCGGAGGGCTGGGAGGTCACCACGGTCGCTGGATGTGCCAAAGCTCTTACACGTGGGATCTCCCCCAAGTACACCGCTGATGGTGCGTGGACGGTTCTGAATCAGAAGTGCATCCGGGACCAGCGGGTGAGCCTTGAGCGCGCGCGACGTCAGGAACGAGTGGTTCCGCCGGCCAAGCAAGTTCAGTTCGGGGACGTCCTTATAAACTCAACGGGTGTTGGAACACTCGGACGCATTGCAATCTTCCTAGGCGATCATCCGGCGCTTACGGTCGACTCACACGTGACCCTCGTCAGGCCCTCCGATCCATTGGCGAATCCATGGTTTGGGATGAACCTGCTCGGCCTTCAGGCACATTTCGAAGCGCTCGGCACGGGTAGCACGGGCCAGACCGAGCTGAGCCGAAAGGACATCGGTGCCACTGCCCTCGTGCGCCCTCCTTCGGGTCTCCGTCGGTGCTTCGCCGAATCGGCGTGGCCGTTGCTCACAGGCACCACCCAGCTCCTCGAACAGAACCGCCGTCTCGCCGGCATCCGTGACTTGCTCCTCCCCAAGCTCGTCACCGGGCAGATCGACGTATCGGAGCTTGATCTTGACGCTCTGACCGAGTCCCTGGTGTGAACCCCCGGCGCTTCACCGAGGCAGAGCTGGTGGAGCGTCCAGCCCTCGACCTGCTCGCCGAACTGGGGTGGACCCTTCTCGACGCGCGCACCGAGGTGCTCGGCTCGGCCGGGACGCTGGGCCGGGACTCGA
>JAUJMG010000020.1:20116-23645 GCA_030446955.1 Thermomicrobiales bacterium | reverse complement strand
TCGTCGCCATCGGCCATGCTGGTCTCGCGGAAATCCGCGGATATCGAAGAGGTCACGGAAGTCTGCTGCAATTTGGAATGTCAACGTGATAGGTAAGACGCGCTTCGCGAAGTTCTGAAGGATCGCCATCACTCGGAGACTGTCGTCCAGTTTCACCGACTGCTCAAGAGAAAGGAGGTGAGGCGCCAGAGCGGCGCCATCAGTCAGGGTCAGGCCTGGATTGGCATTGGTGATGGTCGCGTGGGTGGCGTCGTGCGTATGGACCGAGAGCGTTTCCGGGCGAGCGCCATTGATCGTGACGGAGAACCGACTGAGATACCGGGTGTCACGCGCGTAGAGCCCTGCGGCATCTTCGCGGCTGCCATCCGTCGGGACGTTGCCTACGAGAAAAAGCTCATCACTTTTGAGCAGAAGGTTATGGCCCAGCACCGCAGGTGCTCCAATTAGCAGGGGCTTGAACCGCCAGAGCGAAAGACCGGTCACTCATTGCCCAAGCCGTGGCTTCTGACGGGCGTCCTCCCCGTTCAAAGACGAGTTTGTGTAGCAGAGAGGGTGACCCCGTCACCTACCCAGCCAGCCAAGGCCCGATGTGATGGATCTGCTCACGCCTCTTTCGGCAATCCCTGCCGGGCTGGCTTCCCAGACGGGACATGACCTTGCCGATAGACCATGATTGTGCGCTCGAACTCGATGACCCTCTTCCCTTCCTGGTTGTAGCCGACCGTCCGCACCCGCACGATGCCAACATTGGGCCGGGACCGCGAGGGCCGGGCATCGAGCACCTCCGACCGGGCATAGAGTGTGTCACCTTCGAAGACGGGGGAGGGGAGGCGAACGGCGTCCCAGCCGAGGTTCGCGACCGCGTTCTGACTCAGATCAGCCACCGTGAGGCCCGTCACCAGCGCCAAGGTGAAGGTGCTGTTGACCAGGGGACGGCCGAACTCCGTCTCGGCCGCATAGGCATGGTCGAGATGGACGGGATGGGTATTCATCGTCAGCAGGGTGAACCACATGTTGTCGGTCGTCGTAATTGTCCTCCCCGTTCCGTGGTCATACACGGCGCCCACCTTGAAATCCTCGAAGCAGCGTCCTTGCCAGCCCTTCTCCACAAGAGTCCTCTCCAACTGCATCGAGCGCATCGTTCTCCATGCCCGCACCCCTCAGCTCACCGCCTCTCAGCGACAGTGCGCGCTCGCGGGAGCAAGAACCCCGGATCGGGCCTTGAGATAGCTGGGGGCCGAACTAGTAGCTCCGCGGCAAGCCGAGCACGTGCGTCCCGACATAGGCCAGGACGAGGTTGTTGTTGACAGGGGCCACCTGGAAGAGGCGCGTCTCCCGGAACTTGCGCTCCACGTCATACTCGTCCACGAAGCCGTTGCCGCCATGGGTGTCCAGGCAGGCGTTGGCTGCAGCCCAACTTGCCTCGCTGGCGAGCAATTTGGCCATGTTCGCCTCAGCGCCGCTCTTTGCACCTTGGTCGAAAAGCCAGGCTGCCTTCCAGCGCAGCAGATCGGCGGCCTCGATCTGGGCATGGGCGCGGGCGAGCGGAAACTGAACGCCCTGGTTCGCCCCGATCGGCCGACCGAAGACCTCCCGCTGGCGCGCGTATGCGGAACCGCGCTCGACGAACCAGCGGCCGTCGCCGATGCACTCTGCCGCAAGCAGAATGCGCTCCGCATTCCAACCGTCGATCACGTAGCGGAACCCCATCCCCTCTTCCCCGATCAGTGCGTCGGCCGGGAGGCACAAATTCCGATAGGTGACCTGGTAGGTCTCATAGTTGAACATCGTGCGGACCGGGCGCACCTCGAGAGCGTCTTGTTCCCGCGCCGCCCGCAGATCGATCAGAAAGAGGCTGAGGCCGCGGGTCCGATCAGTCAGACCCTCGCGAGGAGTCGTGCGAGCGAGAAGCAAGAGCAGGTCGGACTGCTCGATCCGGCTCGTCCAGTTCTTGTGGCCGTTGACGATCCAGCCGTCTCCGTCACGCACGGCGGTCGTGGTGATGGCGGTGGTCTCGGAACCCGCCTCTGCCTCCGTCACCGAGAAGGCCTGGAAGCGCAACTCGCCCCGGGCGACCCGCGGCAGCCAGTGCCCCTTCTGGGCCTCGCTCCCATGCCGGACGAGGGCGCCCATGACGTACATCTGCGCGTGGCATGCCGCCGAGTGCCCGCCGGAGCGGTTGATCTCCTCCAGGATGATGCTGGCCTCCGTCACCCCGAGACCCAGTCCGCCATAAGCGGACGGAATGAGCGCCGAGAGGTAGCCCGCCTCCGTCAGCGCCTGGACAAACCGTTCCGGATAGGCCCGTTCGCGGTCCAGGGCCCGCCAGTAATCGTTCGGGAAGCGGGCGCACAGCGAACGCACGTCCGCGCGCAATCGTTCCTGATCAGGGGTGAGGGCAAAGTCCATCGGGTCAGGCCTCGAAGCAGATCAGCGTCCGCATCAACGCCGCCAGGTTCGGCACCTCCTCCACTCCACGCACCGCCTCGATAACGCGCTGGGCAAAGTCATCGCCGTACCTCGGGGCGATGAGCCCCTGCGCCTTCGCTTCCAACGTTTCCAGCGGGACGGGATTCTCGGGATTGCCCCGCGGGTAGTCGGCACTCGCTTCGATGATTCGGCCGTCCGCCAAGGCCAACCGCAAGCGGGCGGGCCAGGCCTCCGGGTAGCGAACCGTCAACGCTGGGTCGACATCGATCAGTATTCGAGGCAGCAGTGCGGCGATGCCAGCCTCAGTGACGCCGTCCGGCGTGAAGCGGTCGTCCGCGAACTGCTCGAAGCCCACCTGACCCTCGAGGAGGGCCGCGGCAACCACGTAGGCAAGACTGAACTTCGCCTGGTACGGGGTCCGGGGGTTCGGCTCCCGGACGATCTCGTAGCCAGGGCCGTAGGTGGAGATGCGGATCTCACGGACTTGGTCGAGAACTTCCCCGCCAGCCCAGCCAAGCCGAGCACGCAGGTCGAGAGCCGTATCGATGGCGGTATGGGTATGACCGCAGCAGGAATGGAGCTTGTAACAGTTCTCGCTCACCTTCCACCGCTCGCCGAGACCGTCGGTGACGCGGGTCGCGTCGTGGTCCGCGCTGGTTGCGCGGAAAAACCCACGCTCACCCTCGAGGATGCGGGTAGCGCCGGTGAAACCCTGGCCGGCGAGGTCGGCCGCGAGGACGCCGTTGAAGGCGGCCTTGCCAGGATGGAGATGTTTGCTCATGGCCCCGTCGGCGTTGAACTCCCAAAGTCCTGAAGCCTGCGTGCCGGCCGTTCCCATGGCATCGAGCATCCTGGTTGCATCGAGCCGCAGCAACGAGCCGGCTGCCGCCGCCGCGCCGAATGTCGCGGCGGTGCCAGTCGGATGCCAAAAGCGGTAATGGCTTGGGTTGACCGCTTCCCCAACGCGCAGCGCCGCCTCGTACCCAAGTGCCACGGCCAGCAGAAAGGCACGCCCGTCGCTCCGCTCCCGCTCGGCAACCGCCAGCGCGGCGGGGATGATCGGCGCCGCGCCGTGGAGGGTCGATCCTTTGTGGACATC
>JAUJMG010000020.1:17559-20016 GCA_030446955.1 Thermomicrobiales bacterium | reverse complement strand
GTCCTTGGTGACCGTTGCCAAGGATTCCTTCCCCTCGGCCCCATCAATGGCCGTGCCGTCAATGGACCCACCCGACGGTCCGGCCCACGGTGAGAGCATATCCGATTGTCGTCGACGTTCCGGAACCGGCATCTTCCAAATAGTCGCTGATTAAGAACCTTGGCCGGCTCAGCTCGGCTCGAGGTCATCTGACGTTAACACCCGTTCGGGCAGCAGAACCTCGACCACCGTCCGCCCGAGGGCAGAACGGAAGCAGGATGCGATGCCTGAGAGGACCATCCATCAAGTCATTGACCCAAGGGTGCGCGGAGCCACAGAATGCGAGGCGTAGAGTTGGCAGAATAGAACCTGAGGCGAGCTGCCGCCGGCACCACCAAGGCCGGTTTAGCTTCGGCTTGAGGTCCGCCTTCTTGACGAGGAGGTAACCGGGGCCGAATCACCGCGCGCAATGGGACCGAGTCACTGACCGGATGGGAGCAAACATGGGATCCTCGACGTTCACGGAACCCGTCCGCGTCGAATCGGGGGTGGCGCCGTCGGTCTCCGAGTACGCCGAGGGAGCCGAAGGCTTGGGGGAAGGGCGCGTCCTGCTCGCGCTCAGCGTCGCCTCGTTCTTGGGCACGCTCAGCTTCGTCGGCATCGCCCCGTTCTTCCCGGAGATCGCCCGGGACCTCGACACGACCGTTCCCCGCCTCGGACAGGCCGTTAGCGCAGTGCTGCTCCTCGGATCGGCCCTCGGCCTTGTGGTCGGGCCGCTCGCGGACGAGTATGGGCACCGGCGTCTGATGGTGATCGGTATGGTCGCCATCGCCGTGGCCATGCTCGGGATCGGGCTCTCCCCCTCCTACCCCGTACTCCTCGCTACCAGTCCAGCCGGCGGGCTCGGCGGCGCCACCGTCTTGGCGCTGCCGCCCGCGATTGCCGGGATGCGCTTTGTTGGCGTGGCGCGCCGCCGCGCCATCGGCTGGACGGTGGCGTCGATGGCTATCGCGGCCGTCGGCGGGGTACCCGTCCTGACGACCCTCGGGGGGAGCGTTGGGTGGCGAGCGGTCTTCATCGGGGTCGGCCTCGCAGCGCTGGGCGGCGCCTGGCTGGTCCGGGATGCCCTCCCCCCAGATGCCAAGCGGACGCCGGCACCATTACCGCCGCGGGCCCTGTGGGCAGCCTACCCGCCGCTGCTCCGCGACCGCCCGACCCTCAAGCTGTTTGGCGCCACGGCGCTGCGCACCGCCTGCTGGATCGGCTTGCTCACCTACTTCGGGGCGTACCTGGACGAGGAACTGGGACTGAGTACGCGGCAGGTCGGGCTTGCCTACATGGTAGGCGGCGCGGGCTACTGCTTAGGCAGCCTGGCTGCAGGAGGGCGCCTCGGCGGCCTTCCCCTCCGACCGGTCACGGCCGTGTCGAATGCGGCGATGGGCCTCTTGGTGGGCCTCATTGTTGCGCTCCCGGTTGGAGCGGTGACGACGGTTGCCCTGCTCTCCCTCGCGGCGTTCATTGGGGCGATCGGGTCGGTCGGCCTCACGGCACTCATTTCGGAGGTGAGTCCCGGCGGCGCGGCGACCACAATGGCGCTGAACGCGGGGATCTTCAACCTCGGGGCCGCGGGAGGGGCTGCTGTCGGAGGTCTGCTCCTGGCATTCGGAGGTTACGAGGCGCTCGGCCTCGGACTACCGGTCTTCGCCCTGGCAGCCGGGCTGCTGGTCCTGGCCGCGTCCGTCACCGTCGCACCGTCACCGGACCGAGCCCTTAGCAAGGAACGGGGGCATCTGCCTCGATGACGGGTTCCCGTGGCTTCAGGGATCATGGGGCCCAAAGCACCGCGCGTCACGGCGTGGAGCTACCCATGAAGAATGGGGCAGGTAGCAGGAGCGGACCGTCACGGAGAGCCACGAGCCGTAGCCCGCGTCAGCAACGACTGCCGCGCTCTGTTGCTCCTGCCGCCGGGCGCCGACGCGTACTACCATCACCGCTAAGACACAGCTTGCAGGGAAATGCTCGGCACGTCGTGGTCATCGCCATCGGTTTGTCGGGACCATGGGGAGCACCCAGCGCCACAGCAAGCAGTTGCTTCTTGATGAGCTTCGCCACGTGAATCGACAGGAGATCGCCCGTGCAGAAAATGGGAGCGTCGTACGTCGCAAAGCGGATCGCCGATCAACTGATGGCTCCGCCGGCGAAACGCGCTGAGCCGAGCGAGCCGGCCGCCGGTCCGGACGGAGAGGTCTTCCACGACGAGGAAGGACAGCCCCTTGGGACAGCTTATCGAGTTCCTGGCGTGGCCGTCTATGTCGTCTCTGATGGGTACGACAGCCCCCAAGACGAGCTCGAACGCTGCCTGGCCGAGCCGGAGAGCCGGCTCTTCTTCCACACGGAGGACGGCCGCGTTACGGGCCTCGTCTATGTTCCCGACCCAAGCCGCGCGCCCCGCCGCGTGGAGGCAATCCGGGCCGACGA
>JAUJMG010000020.1:4878-17459 GCA_030446955.1 Thermomicrobiales bacterium | reverse complement strand
TTCGTGTGCCTGCTCGGGGCGATGATCGTTAAATACGGCTTCGACGAACCAGCTGGTGTTTCGGCATTGGGCCCTATCCACGGCGCCCTGTTTCTCGCCTATGTGGCTCTGGTCATCGTGGTTCGCCAGCAACGACAGTGGGGAGTCATGCGGACGGTCGGGGTGCTTGCGGCGGCGGTGGTGCCTATCGCAGGTTACGTCGCCGGGCAGCGCCTGCTACGCGAAGCGAGTGTGGGAGCCTAAGCGTCACGTCTCTAGTTCATCCTCTAATGCTTGAGCCGTGCCCTCGCCGTCCTTCCGCCACACTGCACTCCGGAGCGGTGGACACGCCTCGTCGAACTGCCTTGCGGCCGTCTCGGCGCTGACACGCGTTTTCTGGAGCCACCAGAGATCACCTGGGAGCGCGGCGTGGTATTCGGCGATCTTGCTGTCTAGCCGGGCGGCCCGCTCCAGATAGTTCTGCCGCACCCGCACCCGCCACGTCTCCAGATCTACAACTGGGTCTCGCCGGTATCCGACCTCGGCAGACCGGTCATCGCCGCGGGATCGCCGGAAGGGCCACCACCGCCGTCGTGCGGTGGTGACCGGATCTTGCTCGATCCGTCGCTCGTCTCGCTGGCTCGCCAGCTGCTCCGCCACGTATCGGGCGGCGTCGTGCCGCATCTTGGCCAAGGCAGCGACCTCGGCAAGAATTTCCTTGTCAAGTTCCACCCAAAACGGGGCGACACCGGCATCCTTGAGGATGCCAGAGGCGACATCCCACTCCGGCGCCAGCGGATTGCTGTAGATCCGGAGAGGTTTACCTGCCCCTGGGAGATCGTCGAAGTCGCCCCGCTGCTGCGCGTTGCGAATCTCTCGGTCGATCCAAGTGTCCCATCCCTCGAGCGTCCGGTTGTCACGCTCGTCTCCTCGGGGCGGGGTCATCTCTTCGCTCCGTGCTGACGAGCATGTTCGGCATCGTGGCATGAACGGAAGTCGTCATTCCGGCCAGGATGGCGACGATCATGGCCTGGTGTCCAATGGTTTCCTGGTAGCAGTAAGGGTTCCTCAGCTCCCAGGTTTCAGCCCGCCTCTTTCGGAATGATCGAGATGCCGCCGCTGCGCTCCAGGACGGCGTACTTGACCTGATCCATACGTTCTAGGCCTTCCTGTCGGGCGGATTGGAGGATGTCCGTCTCGTCCACCCGGGACTTGGTCATTCGGTCCTTCAAGACTCGGCCATCCTCAACAAGGACCAGCGGGACGTCGTTGATCAGGCGGTCGACGATCCGAGACCGCTGGCCGAGCACCGAGAGGCCCACATCCAGGCCCAGAAGGGTGGTAATGACCAGGAAAGCGTTGGTCATCGAGTTGTCGTTGTCGATCATTGCCTGCTGGGTCGCTTCGGCGATGATCAGGAGCAGCACGAAATCGAAGGTGGTGATTTCGGCCAAGGAGCGCTTGCCGGCGATGCGGAATAAGAGCAGCAGGACTGCGTAGACCACCACGGCTCGCACGATGGAATCCACGACGACCTCCTCCAGAGGGGTCCCAGGCATCAGCCACTGGGCATGATGTTTTAAGGGTAGACGACTTGCCAGAACGCTAACTGAGGACCGTCGACGAGTCCGACTCGCGCGCTGTGGACGCCGAATGCATCTTGCTGGAACTGGAACGTCACGTCGATCGGCTGGCCCGGATCGCTCCCCGCTCGGAAGACGTACACCTCCCGGTCCGGTCCAGTAAACACCTCCTCCGGTTCTGGAATGATCTGCTCTAGCTCGATCCGGTCCAAGAACGCCTGGTCGAGCCAGACTTGAACCTCGCCCTCTCGGATGGCATCACCAGCAATCTCCAAACGCACCTCTGTCGGCGCATGTCGGCGGTCAAACCGCGGATACATCAGCCGCAGATCACCCTCTGGACTGCCCACAGAGGCGTGACTCAGCGGCCCAGCGCCCATCAATCCGGCCAGTGCCGAAAGGATCACCAGTGCCATCGCTACCCAGCCAACACGCTGGATGAACCACTGGCGGCGCTGGAAGTCCAGGGCCTGCCCAATCTCGAGGTCCCCCGTCCGCCCGACATCCGCCATCGCAAGTCCCTCTTGTCGCCGCCGCGACGCCCTCACCCGCTCTTGGACCCATCGGACCTACCACGGATCTCCACGTAGGCGTGGGAATCAGTTAGTCCACCGTACATTACCGCTGGATGGTGCGTTGCAATGAGGATGCCGCTGGCGGAACGCGAGATTCTGTCAGGCTGTCGTAGTGAGCCAGCGTGGCAGGCGGAGACTTGGGGATGCCTACCCGCGGAAGGCAATTCGGGATGCGACCGCCTACGCGTCTTCCCGTTCTGGGTTGTCGAGGCGGAAGAAGTTGCTCTGACTCCCGTCACTCTTGCGATCCTGGTAGAGGAAGACGAGCTGGCGCTCGTCGAAGGGCTTGAACCACTCGTCCCAGGAAATTTCCACGAGGTTCTTGCCGCCGATCTCACCAAAGGCGAACCGGAGCACACCGGCGTGATCATCATGCTCGGTGCCGGGCACGGTCGCGGGACGACCACCCCGCTCCTCTGCCCAGTGCTGGATGACCTCGTGGTTCTGCGTTGCGAGGGTTTGGCCAGGGCGGTCAGCCTGCTCATCGGGCGAATGAATCCACTTCGCTCGCTGAGTCGAGTCAGAGACCTCGTCGCTATGCTCGTCGATAAACCGGGCCTCTTCGGGCGTCACATTCTTGGCTTTGACCTCCGGTGCGTCATCCGTCTTTCCCTGTTTGTCTTTCGTCGCCATACCTACTCCTCCTGCGATCATCTCTGGTCCCTGCTTCATTGGGCGCACCGCAGGAGACGTGCCGGGCGAATAGCCGAGTGTCGAACCTGGTAGGGCATGGACGGCACCTAGCTTGCCAGCCGGGGGCTGTTCGGCCGACCGCAAAATCGACGATCAAGGAGAGCAACAGGAGAACAGCAATGGACAAGCGCGGGATGCGGGAACTGTTCCAGAGCTAGCTGGGGGAACTCAATTGGAGCGGTGGGGTGGCCAAGGCGGACATCGTGAATCATCTGGGGTCGGCCGGGATGAGGCCTTGGAGGCGCTCGTCGGCCACTACGTCGCGGAGGGGTCCCACGCCAGCCCTGATGAGGTGCTGAACGTGATCCCCGAGCAGGCCTGGCAAGAGAGCCAAGGCGATGCTTGGCGCGGTCCATCCTTCGCGGATACCGGCGACGCCGCCAACAGCCATTTTCTAGAAGGCGCCGTGGGGCAGGACCCGCCCAGCCATCGGTAAGCCATCCACTCGCGACCAACCCATGATGGGGAGAACGAGGGGGCGCGGGCTCGCACCCCCTCATGCTGTCGATCGGTGGTGACGATAGGCCCGCGATGCCGCCGCTCCCTTGTAGCTTTCCTCGGGACCGGGCCGGTTGCCCGGACGCCACACAATCGGGGTATCTACAATCGGGGTATCTTTGGAGCGCTGTCGAGCA
Organism: Thermomicrobiales bacterium; assembly: GCA_030446955.1. GTDB lineage: Bacteria > Chloroflexota > Chloroflexia > Thermomicrobiales > UBA6265 > LC2-1. The sequence goes on along the minus strand of JAUJMG010000020.1, from coordinate 13,994 downwards.
AGTGGGCGGGTCGAAGCGGCACGGCCGGAGGCACCGGCGCGTTGAGCGACAGAGGCGCTGCGTCGACCTTAGATACCAAACCTACCTCTGCCGTCGTTCTTCTCCCTGGCGTCGGCGTCTGCCTGCTCGGGGACGCATCCCCGGGCTCCCCCAACGAAGCCCCTGTGGGGCTGAGTACGGGCGGGCGGTCACAGAAGACCGAGCGAGCAACCAGATTCGGTATGTGATGGCCGGCGGACGGAAGGGTGATCGTGAGCGCCAGCTGAGTTGGATCTGAGCCGAGTCCTGAGACCGAGGTGAACGTGAGCGGTGGTGAGGAGGCATGTTGGGCGAGGTGGTTGAACCGGTGTTGGTAATGGAGGACGTGCGGGTCTGGACGCCAGGCGGAGCCCACCTCCTCCGTGATGTCTCCTGGACCGTGCGGCCAGGGCAGCATTGGGCGTTGCTCGGCCCGAACGGCGCCGGCAAGAGCACGTTGCTCTCGCTGGCCGGCGCGGTGCGCCACCCGAGCGCCGGAGCCGTCACACTGCTGGGTGGTCGGTTCGGACGAGCAAGCTTGCCAGCGCTGCGGCGACGGGTCGGCGTGGTCGACCCGTCGCTTCACCTGCTTGAATGGCTTAGCGTCGAGGATGTCGTGCTGACCGGCGCTACCGGCACCATCCGCCCACTCTGGGACCGCTACGGTCCACCCGAGCGGGCCCGCGCGCGGGAACTCCTGGCGCTGCTGGGCTGCGTCGATCTTGCCGAGCGCCAGGTGGCGACGTGCTCCCAGGGAGAGCGGCAGCGGGTCCGCATCGCCCGCGCCCTGATGCCGGCACCGCCGCTGCTGTTGCTCGACGAACCGGCCACCGGCCTCGACCTACCGGCGCGGGAAGCGCTGCTCGCGGCCCTCGCGTCCCTAACAGCGGCGGAGCCGGCCCTTGCGACCGTCCTGGTTTCCCACCACCTTGAGGAGTTGCCCCCCTCCACGACCCACGCCCTGCTGCTGCGACGAGGCGAGATCGTGGCGCAGGGGCCGGTCTTGACTACCCTCACGGACGCGACCCTGTCGACCTGCTTCGGAATCGATGTCGCGGTGCATCGCGGCGACGGACGCTGGACCGCGCGGGCGGCTCCGGGTTGGGGAACCCGGAGCCAGCCGGACGCCGAGCCTTCCGACTCAGAAGGTCCGTCTAACCGGAGCGACCTGCCGGAGCTGGCTGGCTATAGGTGCGGCGCCCCGTAGATCTCCATCATCTGCCCGAGGAGGCGAACGGCATGCTCCTCGGATCGCTGGAAGGCATTCCGGCCGACGATGGAGCCGAACCCGCCCCCCTCGCGGATGGCCTGCGCCTCCGATAGCAACCCTTCGTCGTTCTCGTTCATCGCGCCCCCAGAGAAGATGACTAACCGGCGACCGTCGAACGTGCTCTGCACCACGTGGCGCACCCGTTCTGCCAGCGTCTCTCGCGGCACGCCCTGCTTTTCGTAGACCTTGCGTGCCGCCTCCTGCTCCAAGTGGGCGCCGGGAAGCTTGACCTTGACGATGTGGGCTCCGAGCTGCGCGGCTATCTGGGCCGCGTACGCCGTGACATCGAGCGCGGTCTCGCCCTCCTTGCTCAACCCGCCACCGCGCGGGTAGGACCAGACCACGACGACCAGCCCAACCTCCTTGGCCTGGCGCGCGATCTCGGCGAGTTGCTCGTACTGGAGGCGACGTTCCGCGGTGCCCGGGTAGATGGTGTACCCGATCCCGACGCAACCCAACCGAAGCGCGTCGGCCACCGACGATGTCTGTGCCCCGAGGGGGTCTCGTTCATCCTGGAGGACATCGTGATTATTCAGCTTCAAGATCAGCGGGATCTGACCCGCAAACTCGGCCGCGCCAGCTTCCAGGAACCCGAGCGGCGCGGCGTAGGCGTTGCAGCCGGCCCGGATGGCCAGCCGGAAGTGATAACGAGGATCGTAGGCTGGCGGATTCGGAGCAAACGAGCGGGCGGGGCCATGCTCAAACCCCTGATCCACAGGCAGGATCACCATCTTCCCTGTTCCAGCCAACCGACCGTGGTTGAGGATGCGGGCCAGATTGGTCAACACCCCGGGGCTGTTCCCCCGGTACCAGTCGAGGATTTCGGTGACGCGGTCTGCCGCCAGTTCAATCATGGCAGGGTCCTCCGACTGCTAACCTGCTAACTGCACGGAACTGCGAAGGGGCCCGGCGAGCACCGGCAGTTCCATCGGTGATCTTACCGCTCCAGCGACGCGAGCGGATGAGTTCGCCGCTATTGTGGTGGCCAACGGCCGGCGAAACACAGGGCAATCGTCACGTAGCCCTCGGCATACGTCTTGCCAGCCGACACTAGAGACCTCATGAGCGACGCGCCACGTCCACGGCAGGCTGTCGGGAGAGCAGGAGGAACGGGCATGGACACCCGAGACACGCGCGAGGTGATGGCCGAGCGCCTCAGCGAGGTTGATTGGGGTATTGGGGTCGACAAGGCACACCTTCTTGACCACGTCGCCAGCGACGCCTCGCTCCGCAACCTGATCGATCAATACGCCCCGGATGGGACCTACCTCAACGCGGCGGCGGTTCTGGACGTCATCCCCGAGCAAGCATGGCAAGGCGCCCAGGGAGACATCCTGCCCGCCGGCACGGTGGCGGCAATGGCATCGGGCACGGATCAGTCATCCGAGGGACACCCGGGGCAGAAGGAATCCGCCGCAGATCAGGGTACAGAGGGAGCTACGAGCGAGGAGCCAGGACGGCTCCGCCAGGTGGCCCATCAGGTGACCGGCGTGGCCCAGGGCATCGGGCAGTCGGCGTCGGCGTTGCCGAACCAAGCGCGGCAGGTGGTGGGAGACGTTGCTGCCAAAGTGCCGCTGGACGACGTGCGGTCGCAGGCAGCAGAAGGCATCGGGCGAGCAAGAGATGTGGTGGCGCCGCTGGCTCAGGGAGCGGGCGAGGTAGCAGATCGGGCCAAGCAGGCGGGAGCCCAGGGTCTCGATCAGGTCGTGAGCATCACCACTAAGGTCGGTGAGCGCGTCCGACCGACACGCGGCGAACCCGGCGCGACGCACCCGCTGGCGGCGGACACGCGAAAAATCCGGCGGATCGCTGTCCCGGTTGCGCTGTCATCGCTGATGGAAGGGCTCGGTCAGGCCTACAACCGGCAGCCGATCAAGGCGAGCGGGTTCCTCGTCGCTGGTCTCAGCCTGAGCACGCTGAGCGGGCTCAACACCTGGCTCGCCCAGCGGGTCTTCCGCGCCAAGGGCACACGCCTCGGGCCGGAGCGGATTCGCCCCCTGCTCCTCGGGCTGTGGATCGTGACGTTTGTCATCAACCTTTGGGACGCGTGGAAGACGGCCCGCTCCCGGCAATCTGTCACCGAGCCGGCTCAGACCTCCCGCTCGGAAGGAGCCGCAATCCTGTCGCCGCAGACCTGGGATGACGTTGCCCTCACTGGCCCCACCACGAGCGCCGCAGCCACGCAAACAACAGACGAGTTCCCGACGCTCAGCCCGACCGCACCAGCAGAAGGCTGATCCGCCGGACTCGACTGCAACCGGCTGCCCTCCGAAACGGTCTTGGATGGAGCGTCCCTCTCAGACGTCGGCGGGCACCTCGCCATAGGGAGATTGGTGGCCCCGGATGGCCTGGAGGGCAGGCTCGTCAGGTTTTGCGATCTCGTAAGCTGCCCAGAAGACCCCCTCGGACAAGGTCGGGTAGGCGTGCATCGTGTCGGCAATCGCGGCAGCCGGCAACCGCGCCCTCATTGCCAGCGCAACCTCGGCCAACATCTCCCCAGCGTGAGCGGCCAGGATGTGCCCACCGAGGATCTCCCCGGTGCCCCGGTCCGCGATCAACTTGACCATGCCATCCGTTTCGCCGCTGGTCACCGCCCGAGCGAGGTCCTTGATTGGGACCACGGCGACTTTCACGTCATGGCCCGCGTCCTGGGCCTCCTGCTCGGTCAACCCGACCCGGGCCAACTCCGGATCAGTGAAGGTGGCCCACGGGACCACGCGGTAGTCGACGCGGCGAGGCGGTTGCCTACTCATCGCGTTGTGCTCGGCAATGCGGGCCTGGTAATCGGCAACGTGGGTGAAGGCATACCGGCTGACCACGTCACCGATTGCCCAGATATGGGGAGCCGTGGTCCGCAGCTCGTCGTCGACGGTGATGCCCGTCTTGGCGTCGTAGGCCACGCCCGCCGTCTCCAGATTCAGCCCTTCGACGGCTGGTGCTCGTCCAGCCGCGACCAGGATCTCTTCGACCTGGCAGAACTCGACCAGGTTACCACCGCGGACCCCGGCGAGGCACTTGAGACCGTCCCTCATGTCGGCGGCTCTAACCCGAACGCCCGTCTCGACCCGCACCCCCTCGCGCTCCAGAATCACCCGGAGGGCATGGCTGAGATCCGCATCTTCCTTCGGAAGCAGCCGGTCGGCGGAGCCAAGAATCGTCACCTCCACCCCGAACCGCGCGAAGATTTGCGCGAACTCGACGGCAACGACACCACCGCCGATGATGGCCAATGAGCGTGGCAGGGTGGGCAGAGCCACTGCCTCGACGTTCGTGATGTAGCCGACTTCCGGCAGACCCGTGATGGGGGGGCACGTCCACGCCGCTCCAGTGGCAACGATGATCTTGTCGCCCCGAATGGTCTCGCCGTCCACGTCGATCTCATGAGACGAGCGGAAGGTCGCGCTGGCTTTGTAGAGGGCAACGCCCGAATTTCGGACGTTCTGGTCGCCATCCCCGCCGCGGATGGTGTCGATCACGCGCTCCACCCGCCGCATCACGACCGGCCAGTTGGCACCCACATCTTTGGCGTAGATGCCGAAGCGCTCGGCTTTCCGTGCCAGGTGGAGGATTTGGGCGCTGCGGACCATCGTCTTCGTGGGGTCGCAGCCGACATTGAGACAGGTTCCTCCCACCTTCCACCGCTCGACCATGGCGACCTTCGCCCCGCGTCCGATGGCCTCCCCCGCGGCTGTGCTCCCCGCCCCACCCGCGCCAATCACGACGAGGTCGTAGCTTGCCACCGCCCTGCCGTTCTGCACCTCGTAGCCTTTCCTCAAGTCCGGGAGGGCGTTCTCACCACCCGCCGGAGCACTCATCTTCCAACTCGCAATGCGCTCACCGGTCATGGTGTTCACGCCGGGCGCAAGGCCACGTCGGTGGATCGGAGTGATTCGCGACCGCTCCCGGACGCGATCCGGGACGATTGGCCTGCTCCAACTGTAACGATCCCGTGCCCAGCACCATTCTGCCTGGTTGTCCATTGCGTCGCTTTACCGTCCGGGCACCCATCGACGGGGTATCGAAGTCTCGCCCTGGTATACGAATTGCACCGCGAGAGCCACGTCTTTCCAGAAGGCGACCTTGACGTGCGAGGCCGCCCGGCTATCAAGGAGGATAGTGGATGCGATCGCTCCGACTGCTTGGCGCGTTGATCGCGATGGCTCTGCTCGCGGTTCCCGTCTTCGCGCGAAGTGCAGCTCCGGTCATGGCCGCAGCCCCTCTGGCACAAGCGGGAGAATGCCCCACCGACTACCCGACTGAGACATTGGAAATCATGGCGCCAGCCGCCCCCGGCGGCGGCTGGGACACTACCGCTCGTGAGATCCAACAGGTGCTTCAGAACGAGGTAATCGACCAGAACGTTGAGGTCTTCAACGTTGCCGGCGCGGGCGGAACCGTTGGCCTTGCCCAACTCGTCAGTGACAACGCGGGCGACGAGCAGACGATGATGATGATGGGCTTGGTGATGGTCGGCGCCATCGCCACCAATCAGTCCCCGGTCACCTTGGAACAGGTCACGCCGATCGCCCGGTTGACCACCGAGTACGAGGTGATCGTGGTCCCGGCCAACTCGGAGTACCAGACGCTCGACGACCTGATGGAAGATTTCAAGGCGAACCCTGGCGCCGTTACATGGGGTGGTGGATCGGCGGGCGGGACCGATCACATCCTGGTGGGTTTGATGGCGCAGGCAGTCGGCGTGGATCCGACGGCCATCAACTACGTACCGTTCTCCGGTGGCGGTGAAGCCTTGGCTGCCATCCTCGGCGGCCAGGTTTCGGCCGGCGTTTCAGGCTACGGCGAGTTCCAGGACCAGATTGAAGCCGGCGAACTACGGGCGCTGGCCATCTCCGCCGGTCAAGACGTGGCAGCCGGAGCGACGCCAGGTGCTGGTGCCGCCAGCCCCACGACAGGTTCGGCCACGCCGGTGGCGGCCCTGCCGCCGGTTCCGACCCTCCAGGAGCAGGGCGTCGATGTGGAACTAGCGAACTGGCGCGGTCTTGTCGCCCCGCCGGAGATCTCTGACGAGGTGCGACAGTGCATGATCGCGATGATTGACCAGATGCACCAGACGCAGGCCTGGCAAGACGTGCTCGCCCGCTACGGGTGGCAGGATTTCTTCCTAGCCGGTGACGAGTTCGGCGAATACCTCTCCGAGGAGCGGGATCGCGTGATTCCAATCCTGCAGGAACTCGGCCTAGCGGAGTAGCTCAGCAGGAGACAGGCGACGCACGCAATAGGGGCGGGGAGCGTTATAACTCCCCGCCCCGGAGACCTCGAAACCGAAGCGCCGAATGGCACGTCTTCGTACAAAGCTCCCAGCCGTCAGGAGCACGGGATGCTCCCCGTGGTCACCCAAACAAAAGCTCCAAGATCGAGCCATTGAGCGCCTTCATCAGCAAGATTTGCCGCTTCAGCCCCTCAGCGGGGCTTTGTCAGCTTGGCCTGGGGAGACCCCTAGGCGGAAAGGACCGCTGAGCACGGGTGGAACAAACGCCGCTCCCTTCGACACCCGAGCAGGTGTCGCACCACTCACCGCCTCCTCTGCGTGATCGCCTTGCCGAACTGGCGCTGGCCGGAGCGGTGGTCATCCTTGGAATCATCGTGATTTGGGAAACGCGGGGGATCCGGGTGACTCCAGCCTATTCCAAGGTCGGGCCGCGGGTGATCCCGTACCTGGTTGGAACAGGTCTGATCGTGGTCGGACTCTGGTTGGCGGTTGAGGTGCTGGAGGGCCGAACTGCGACAGGAGCCGGTGATGCCGAGGACGCCGATCCAACGCTGCCGACCGACTGGCGTTGCGTCGGGGGGCTAGCGGTCGCGCTGCTCGTCTATCTCGTGCTGATTGAACGAGCGGGGTTTGTGATCGCGAGCGCCCTGCTCTTCTTTGGCTCCGCGTTCGCGATGGGCAGCCGGCGGATCATCCGAGACGCGGCGGCCGGTATCCTACTGGCAATCGCGGTCTACGAGATCTTCACCCGGGGGCTGGGACTGCGTTTGCCCGCCGGCGTGCTGACTGGGCTGCTCTAAATGGGACCGCTTGGCGATCTGGCGAGCGGATTCGGCGTGGCCCTCACCCCGGAGAACCTCCTCTGGGCGCTCATTGGGGTCTTTCTTGGGACGGCGGTCGGGGTACTGCCGGGCATTGGCCCTGCCCTCACCGTCGCACTGCTGCTGCCGGTGACCTACGACCTGGAGCCCATTAGCGCGTTCATCATGTTCGCCGGAATCTACTACGGGGGAATGTACGGCGGTTCCACGACCTCCATCCTCCTCAACACCCCCGGGGAGTCGGCGTCCATCGTCACGGCCATCGAAGGAAATCTGATGGCCAAGCGGGGCCGCGGGGCGGCCGCGCTGGCGACGGCGGCGATTGGGTCGTTCGTGGCCGGAACACTGGGGACCTTAGCCCTGACGCTGGTCGCGCCTGTCATGGTCAAGCTTGCGCTGAGGTTCGGCGCGGCGGAGTACTTCGCGTTGATCGTGCTGGCCTTCACGACGATTACCGCGTTGCTCGGCGGCTCCCTGGTCCGCGGACTCATCAGCCTGCTGGTAGGGCTGACGATCGGACTCGTCGGGGTGGACACGTTGACCGGACAGAGCCGTTTCACCTTTGGGGTCCCGCAGCTGCTGGATGGTATCGATGTCGTCACCGTGGCCGTCGGCCTCTTTGCTGTCGGGGAGACGCTCTGGGTCGCATCACGACTGCGCCATGGCGCCGAGGAGACAATCCCGGTTCGTGGCTCGGTCTGGATGACCCGCGAGGAGTGGAAGCGCTCCTGGAAGCCGTGGCTACGCGGGACCGCTCTTGGCTTCCCGATCGGCAGCCTGCCGGCCGGCGGCGCGGAGATCCCGACCTTTCTCTCCTACTCGATCGAAAGACGCCTATCCAACCACCCCGAGGAGTTCGGCAAAGGCGCCATCGAAGGAGTGGCCGGACCGGAGGCGGCGAACAACGCTTCCGCGGCCGGTGTCCTCGTGCCGTTGCTGACGCTGGGCCTGCCGACCTCCGCCACTGCAGCAATCCTGCTGGTGGCGTTCCAGCGCTACGGCCTCAACCCGGGAAGCCAGCTCTTCCAGCGGGACCCGGAGCTGGTCTGGGGCTTGATCGCGAGCCTCTACATCGGCAACGTGATGCTGCTGGTGCTGAATCTACCGCTCGCCGGACTCTGGGTTCGGCTGTTGGCGATTCCGCGCCCGATGCTCTACGCCGGGATCCTCGTCTTCGCTGGTCTTGGAACCTACAGCCAAAAGGGCTCGACGGTGGACCTGGTGATTCTGTATGTCCTTGGAGCCCTTGGTTTCCTCATGCGGCGCTTCGACATTCCCGTTGCGCCGGCAGTGATCGCGGTGATCCTGGGGCCTGTGGCGGAGGAGCACTTCCGTCGTGCCCTCCAACTCAGCCAAGGGAACTACATGACGTTCGTCACCCGTCCCATCTCCGGGTCAATCCTGCTCCTCGCCGCGCTCGGGTTGATCGTCCCGATCGTCCTGCGCGCGGTCCAGACACGGAGAACGCCACCTGCGTCGTCGGCATAGTCGGTATATCCCACCTAGAAAACAGATCTGTCTGCGCGGGTCACCGAGCGATCCTGCCTACTCATCATCCCGCGACGGACCTTCGACCCAGTTGCCGGCGTCATCCTTGTGGTACTTGCGCTTCACGGCGCCCCAGGCGACTCGATGGCCGCGAGCCTCGTCGTGCCCGTACTCCTCAAAGGCGTTGTTGTAGGCCGCGCGGTAGATCTCCTCAGCATGAGGTGGCAGGTTGTCCCGCACGCTTTCCGGCAAGTCCTGACGTCGTTCATACGGCATGCTCGTCTCCTTC
>JAUJMG010000020.1:2613-4778 GCA_030446955.1 Thermomicrobiales bacterium | reverse complement strand
CCGCACGCTTTCCGGCAAGTCCTGACGTCGTTCATACGGCATGCTCGTCTCCTTCTTCCGCGATAGACCAATCCTCTCGGAGGCGACGCGAAACCGGTGCCCCAGGCTCTGCCTCGGGATGCCGAAGGGTGCGGCCTGCAGAGAAGCCGACGGACGAATCCGCGGTCACGAACAGAACCAGGAGCGCTCGGGCATCCGGGTCAATCAGCATGGGTATCGGCCGCGGGTGATTGCCGGCTGCGCGACCAAGAGTGTCATACCACCCCTGCTCGGGCCGGGGGCCAACCATCCCGTTAGGGACGGGAGCATCCCTACGCCTCGGTTTGGGGACCGACGGCGAGCCCATCCCGGCCGTGCATCTTCCACGACTCCATGAACGTCGGCCACGACACCTCATACAGAAAGGGGCGGTTCCAATTGGTACTGGTGGGACCAAGGACATCACGAATGACGACAACGTCGTTGTTGTAGCCCACCACGACGACCGCGTGATCGTTGCCCAACACGGTGGGATAGCGCTGGCGGTCGGGCGTGATCCACGTCGTGGGGACACCGGGCAGGAAGTCGACGGTCGCCTTGATCCAAATCACCTCGCCACGGCGCAACGCACGCTCTACGCCCTTCCGATCCTTTACACGGCGGACGTTGAGGTCGAATGCTTCGAAGAGATCTTTCATAGCGGTCCCACGAGTCCGGGCAAGCAGATTGTGCTTGTAGTCGCCGCAAAAGGCGCTAGCGACATCGCCGCCGTAGATCACGAATCCATCCGGCGTCTCCTCGTAGTACGGCTCAATGCTGGTGTCGTGACCAACAATCGCGAGCTGCTCGTCCAGCCGGACATCATGCCCGAAAGTCTTGAGCACAGCCCACGCCGCATCGAACTCGCAGGTGTAGGAGAAGAATTGGCCGTCCTTGGTTTCGGTCGGGACGTAGGCATCGTAGAGTTTGGTGTTTCGCACAGGCTCGGCCACCGGCGTCAGTCCCGGCTCCGCCGCCGTCGCACCGCCGGGAGCAACGAATGGGAGAGCTAAGGACGCTCCAACAGCTCCCCGCAGGAGATGACGGCGTGAGAGAACCAATGACGGGCGCGATCGGGGTGCGGACTTGGGCGAATGAGGACTGGGCATGGTTAGCCTCCTGGCATGGCTGGGGAAGGGGATAGGACGCCTCCATGTGGCGGCGTCTACGGGCATTTGCCCGATGCGACTCCCGAGGTCGTCTAGGTCACCCCGGCGCGTATCATGGCCGGGGAGCTAGTCGCGGCGCGCCGGGCGGCATCCGCAGCCGCATCGTAGTCCGGCTCTTGCATCTGATCGGTGACGTACTCGACGTAGGCGATCCGATCCGTGCGATCGATGACGAAGACGGCGCGCTGAAGCAGGCGCCACTCCTTGAGCAGCACGCCGTAGTCCCGGCCGAAGGTCTCGTTCTTGTGCGCCGAGAGCGTCTGGTGGTTCACATCCTCCGCCGTCTGCCACCGCGCCTGCGCGAAGGGCAAATCCATACTCACGGTGTAGACCTGCACATCCGGGGGTAGCTCCGCACGAAGCGTTTCCCATCGGTGTGCGCCGACGTGACAGACGGGCGTATCCAATGAGTTGACGACGTGCAACAGGCGCACACTGCCGGCGGAGTCCGCAAGTCGGACCGTCGACATCGTCTGATCGGCTGGGTTGAGGTGGTCCAAGGCAAAGTCCGGGGCCGTATCGCCCAGCTTGAGCTTCGCCCCTACGACGGTAAGGTGCTCGCCAAGCTCGAATGCCTCGCCCGTCCGCTCCTCCATCAGTCGCCGCTCCTACTCGTGGCGCTTTCGCGCCGCAGTTTTGTGTTCGCTGTGTCGAGCAATGATACGCGCGGAAGCACGGCGCCGTCCGGCTCAAATCGCGTTCAGCTGATGCGAATCCGGGAGCCTCGGGGGTACGTTGCCGCGGATCCGTCTCACTCCTCTCACGCCTACGCCTTACATGCTGCTTGCTTTTTGCGTCAATGGATCGCCCAGTTAAGACGTATGCCACCAGATCTGCCTGACCGGGAGAGGGGTGAACCGTTCCCTCCCGGCGTTGTCGGACAGGGAACCGATCCAGGTCGTTCGGCGTCCTCTACCTAGGATGTCCAGGATCTGGCCCTTAGCCCGTCACGCCGGAGGCGGATATGTCAGTCACTCG
>JAUJMG010000020.1:0-2513 GCA_030446955.1 Thermomicrobiales bacterium | reverse complement strand
GTCCAGGATCTGGCCCTTAGCCCGTCACGCCGGAGGCGGATATGTCAGTCACTCGAAGCGTCGTTCTGATCTCCTTGATTGCTCTCACTGTCTCGCTCGTCCTGCCTACCATCGCTCTCGCGGATGGTCTGATTGTGGTGGAGCCGCCGGGCTGCGATGTCGCCTCCTGCCCGACCCCCGTCGTCATCGCCGACCAGTTCATCATCCGAACCCGCAAGGTCGACGTCGCGATCGAGGATCGGGTCGCCACGACGAACATCGACCAGGTCTTTCACAACCCCAACGACTGGGTGGCGGAGGGCGCCTATCTCTTCCCGGTCCCCGAGGGCGCGGCGGTTTCCGACTTCGCCATGTGGGTAGACGGGACGCGAGTCGAAGCCCAAATCCTGGACGCCGAGGCGGCACGTCGAACCTATCAGGAGATCGTGAGCCGGCTGCGAGACCCTGCCCTGCTGGAGTACGCGGGCGGGGGAGCGATCATGGCGCGGGTATTCCCGATCCCGCCCGGTGAGTACCGCCATGTGGAGATCTCCTATCAAGAGGTGCTCACGGCGGAGGGGGAACTCATCCACTATGTCTACGGCTTGAACACCGAGCGCTTCTCGGCTCAACCCCTCGACCAAATCTCCATTCAGGTTTCCATCGCATCCACGGTTCCTGTCCGGGCCGTCTACTCCCCGAGCCACGACATCGCCGTTGATCGCGCCGATGACTACCACGTCAACATCGTCGGGTATGAGTCGACCGACGCCACGCCGACCACCGACTTCGAGCTGTTCTACAGCACGGCCGTAGACGACATCGGCGTTAGCCTCTTGAGCACCTACGATCCCCTGGCCGGCGGAGGGCACTTCATGCTGCTGGCCTCGCCCGGCGTCGGCGCTACCAACCAGGCCATCGCCAAAGACGTGATCGTGGTGCTGGATACCTCCGGCAGCATGGAGGGAGAAAAGTTCGAGCAGGCCAGAACGGCCCTCTTGTACGTCCTCGACCACCTCAATCCCGAAGATCGCTTCGGGATCGTGGAGTTCAGCACGGGGGCGCGGCACTATGCCCCGGATCTCCAGGAGGCGCCGGAGGCAGCGAACGCGCGGACATGGGTGGAGCACCTCCGCCCCATCGGCGGCACGGACATCAACCTGGCGCTGCTGGAAGCGATGTCGATGGTTGAGGAAAACCGGCCGACCATGGTGCTCTTTCTGACCGACGGATTGCCGACCGAGGGCGAGACGGAGGTGCCACGGATCCTCGCCAACGTGGCGAAGAGCGCACCCAACAACGTGCGTCTATTTCCCTTCGGCGTCGGCTTTGACGTGGACACGGTCCTCTTGGATTCGCTGGCTCAAGAGCATCACGGGCGGAGCACCTACGTTCGTCCAGGGGAACCGCTTGATGAGGTGGTCTCCGCCTTCTACGCGTCCATCAGTGCTCCAGTCCTGGCGGACCTGGAACTGGAGATCGACGGAATCCAGGTAGAGGATGTCTATCCCACACCGCTTCCCGACCTCTTTGCCGGCCAGCAACTCGTGGTGCTCGGCCGCTACCGGAAGGGTGGCCCAGCGACGGTCAGGTTACGAGGGACGATCGACGGCAACGAGCAGACCTTCACCTACCCCGACCAAATCTTCGCGACCGGGGAGGGTGCGGAGTTCCTGCCGCGCCTCTGGGCCACCCGTCGTATTGGCTACCTGCTCAACCAGATCCGCCTCGAAGGAGAACGCGAGGAGTGGGTGGGGGCCATCGTCGATCTCAGCGTGCGTTACGGCATCGTCACGCCCTACACCTCCTACCTGATCACGGAGGAGGACGTCCTGACCGCGGACGGCCGCGCGGAAGTCGCCGCCAGGGAGACTGAGCGAATGGCCGCCGCCCCTTCAGCGGCGTCCGGTCAAGCAGCCGTGGACGAGGCGCAGGCTAGCGGAGATCTGGAGGCGGCGAACGCCGCTCCCGGTGCCACAGCAGTCGGGAGGGGCGACGGCGGCACGGCCGGCGAAATCCGGGTCATCGGATCCCGCACCTTCATTCTGCGCGATGGCATCTGGATCGACACCGGGTTCGACCCATCAAGGATGAGCACGATCCAGGTCGCATTTGCCAGCGATGCCTACTTCCGCCTCCTGGAAACGGACCCCGCCCTTGGGCCTGCCTTCGCGCTCGGCCAGCGCGTCATTGCCCTCAGCCAGGGGCAAGCGTTCGAGGTCGTGCCCGATAGCGCCGCTGACACCGCGAGTGGGACGCCCGCGACCCACTCAGACCCTTAGGCAAACGAGGGTGATCTTGGAGTGCTACTCGTTGGGCTGGTCGTCTGGTTGGTCTTCGGGCCGCCGATGATCTGATTCCATCCGATTCAGAGGCTTCGGGGCCGCGGTGGCGCTGGCCCAGCGGCCCGTCCTCTGGTCCGTGACCTTCGCCCCTCGGTGGGTCCCTCCGCCCGAGGGGCGTAGCGCCACGTCCCGGAGCTCGGGGAGGGTGGAAACCTGGCTCGGCGCCAGTTCCGTCCGGTCGGGCGCGGG
>JAUJMG010000019.1:4997-23679 GCA_030446955.1 Thermomicrobiales bacterium | reverse complement strand
CCGTCCTCGGAGCCGCCGGGGAAGGGCTCTCTGACGCGGACGCGATCGCCCAGGTGCTGGACGGAGCGCGAAATCCCTATCTGGGCCACCCTCTCTTCCTGGCGATGCAGTCCAAGCTCATGCAGACGATGAATCATGTCCCGTTCACCTTCCAGAAGCGGATCAGCGGCGCCGAAGATGCCCAGAATCAGCGCCACCGCGGGACCTTGGCTTCCCGCCCCCTTCTCACCGCCCACCAGCGACGCGAGCCAGACGTCATCATCCCCTGGGCAGTGAGGCGCAACCCTGCCGCTCTGGCAGAGTACGAGGCGACGGTGCGGGCGCTCTGGGATGCCAAGAACGCGCTGCTGGACGCGGGGGCGGCACCGGAGATCGCGCTCTACCTCCTGCCGAACGCCCACCGGGTCCGCTTCTACGAGAGTGGCACGCTTCTGACCTACTTCTGGAAGTGGGTGAAGCGCGTCTGCTTCGACGCCCAGCGTGAGATCTTCGACACCGCCGTGCAGGAGGTCGGACAGGTCCGGGATGTCCTACCCACCATCGGCCATTATGTCGATGGTCCACCCTGCGTCATGCGCTCCCGAGCCGGAACCAAGCCGATCTGCCCCGAGGGCGAGCGCTACTGCGGCATCCCCGTCTGGCGCGACTACCGATTTGAAGAACTGACGGACCGGCGGGTCATGTAGAGGCCCGTCGTCGTTGCCCTCATCATCCAGCCCTGCGTGGATGTGCTTCTCCGTCGGATGGGTGGCCCTCCCCGGGGTGGCCGGCGCTCGGCCATTCCCGCTGCCTCGAACCTCCGCTGACGGCGCTATCGTGGCGCCGCCAGACCTCCCCCGTTGAGGCCCGCGTCGAGCAGCGCGTCAGCGCCGATGTTCCGGCTCAGGACCGCTAGGCCGGCAAGATGTGCCTGCAGCCCAGCCGTGCTCGCGCAACAGTCGATCGCGACCAGCGGCTGAATACCCAAGTCGAACACGTCCATTGCCACCTTCAAGACGCACATGTCGGTGTCAATTCCGACGATCATCACCCGCTCGAGCCGAAGCCGTTGCAACTCCTTCGCCAGCTCATCCGAGATGCCGGTGAACCCTTCTTTGACGAAAAGCCGGTCCGGGGAAGCGAACGGGGCCAACTCGGGGGCGAGGTCGGTCTCGGGCGACCCGACGCACGCGTGCCAGTCTAGAAAGCGGTGATAGGGACCGTCGGGCGCATTCACGAACCGCGTGAACAAGACCGGGTCGGGTTGGTCGCGCTGGATCAATTGGACGATGCGATCGGGAATATGGTGCGTGTACCGGTTCAGAAACCCATGTTGGACATCGACGACGAGCAACGGGTCGGCCATGCGTCAGAACTCCTTTCAGAGTCTCCATTCCGCACGATCCGGACCGGCCCCAGCCATCGGTCAGGTCCCGACCACCCGCTTCCCCGTTCGACCGTGTCGGTCTCCGCACCTATGATGCGAAGCACGGATGCGACCGACCCGGCACCCTGGCCCCACTGGCACTGATCCCCTCCATCGCGTCCATAGCCAGGGACAGAGCGAAGCGGCGGGGTGACGATGCCCAGAAGCCCCCAAGAGAACGAAGCGCTGTTCGACCGCAGGGCGGCCACCTACGATGAGGACGTGCGCCGACCTACGGGCGTGCTCGTGGGCTATGAGGTAAGCCTGTACCAAGCTGCGGCGATGATCCTGCTCGCTGCCGGTTCCGAGGTCCTGGATGTCGGCATCGGCACCGGCGCCTTTGCCCGGCCGCTAGCCGCTGACGCGGCCCGCGTCTCAGGTGTTGACGTGTCCGCGGAAATGCTGGCTCGCTGCCGAGCTGACCATCCCAGTTTCGCGCTCGGAATGGGCTCATTTCTTCAGATTCCCCACGCCGACCGCCACTTCGATGCCCTGGTGTCCAGCTTCGCCTTCCATGAGGTGCCGCCCGCCGAGCGGCCACGAGCCTGCGCCGAATCGGCCCGGGTGATCCGGCGTGGAGGGCGCATCTGGCTGCTTGACATCGTGTTCGCCTCGTCAGCCTCCCTGGCAGAGGCGTCAGAAGAGCTGCATGAGCAGTGGGACCCGGACGAGATTTACCCGCTGGTCGGCGAGATGGACGCGGCCCTCCGGACCGCAGGCTTCTCCCAGTTGCGCTGGCAACAGACGGCGCCCTACCACTGGGCCGTCACCGGGCGTCGAGTCACCTAATCTTGATAGACCAATCGAACTGAGGCTCGTGGGCCTGCGCCTCCTCATCGCGCTCGCGTTGTGCCGCTCCCGAAAGGAAACCGTGCAAGCAGTTATCACGTAACGCAAGATAGGTCCGTCTCGTCGACTGCCCGGCGGCGAATGACGCTGCTATACTCAATGAACGCTTCTCCGCACACCTGTCCGATGAACGCCAGACTCCTTCACGATTCAGCCATCTCAGGGCGGCAATCCGAGCGGCCTTGCTGCCCCACCATCTGACGACAATCTACCGATCGTCACGGGAGCGCGGCAGCGCTCGGGCACTGCCGACGCCAGGCGACACGCCAACATCGCAGGTCCCGCTTGACCTCTCTGACGAGAGGCGCCACAACGTCACGAAACGCCAACTAGACTCGGCCGATCCACGGTGCGTAGCCGGAGGGGAACGGCGCGATGGCAGGATCGAACAACCCCGCGCACGCTAACCAGGTGATGACCCGGCGCTGCCCCGTTAGGGTCACGCTGTTCGCCGCTGCGCTACTCGTGGTCGTGACGGCGACGACCGGCCTCGCGCCAGCACCCAGCCTCGCCGCTCCGCTCGGCCAACCCCTGCCTCCTCCACCCGCGTCCGGGTTCTCCGTGCAGGAAACAGCCCATCTCGCCTTTTTCGTCCAGTCCAGCGCCCAAACGGACGCTGCGGCGTTTGCCACCACCTATGGACCGGCCGCCGAACAGGCGTTCACCGAGCTGACCGGGCTGTTCGGGGTCCAGCCACCGACCAAAATCGCCATCTACGCCTACGCCGATTCTCAGGCGCTTCAGCGCGCGATCCAGGGGATCGACCCAGTTGAAGCCCCCAGCGTGGACGTCATCCCTGACCCGCAAGGGTTGACCATCTCCCTCGCCCTGCCCACGTTCCTTGCCCGGTCGCCCCGGGAGGCGGAGAACGCCATTCGGCACGCGACCGCGCATCTCCTGGTTGGGCTCGCCGCAGGACACAACCTGCCACGCGGGTTTGAGGAAGGCATCGCCCAGTACGTGGAGCGCCTCCCGTCGCCACGACTGGCCCGGATTGCGGCGACGGTCCAGGATGCGAGCCGGCGCGGCACGCTGCTCTCCTGGTCCGATCTCAACCGGTCGCGGCCCGCATCGACCGACGCCGAACTGATCAGCGCGGAGTCTTACGCGGTCGTCGCGTTCCTCCTGGACCAGTACACGGTCCGCTCGTTCCGTGACTTCCTCGCCGCGCTCCGGACCGAGCCCGATTGGCGCTTGGCCATGCGATCGATCTACAACCGCTCGGCCGGAGAGGTCGAGAACCAGTGGAAGGACAATCTGCCTCGTTGGATGGCCGGTGGCTGGAAGGACAATCTCGTCGCGGCGTTCGATCTTCAGCCGGCGCGGGACCTCCTGGCGGGGGCGAACTACGCGGCAGCGAAGGCGGCGCTGGATCGCTCGCAGCAACTCTATGCGGACCTGGGGGATCGGGAACGGCTGGCTGAGGTTGAGGCCTTGCTGCTCCAGTGTGACACCGGCATCCAGGCCGAGGCCCTGATGACTCAAACGCAGCAGGCCCTTGAACTCCACACCTACGACCGCGCCCAGATTCTGCTCACGCAGGCCCGTACGCAATATGCCCAACTCCCGCCCGAGCAGCATCCTACTGACCTCCTGGAAGCCTACGACCGGATCGCGGTCTCCGGCATCCAGGCGATCGACTCCCTCGATCGTGCCCAACAGCTATCCCGCCGCTGGCGAGACTATCCCGATGCTCGGGCTGCAGCAGTGGGCGCTGGGTCCACCTTTGCCGCGCTTGGTGACGAGGAGATGACGGCCCGTTCCCAGGCGGTTCTGCACGACCTCGATGTCCGCCAGCGCCGGCTCGTGCTGCTGCTGGCGGCTCTAGCTTGTCTCACCGCCGCCTGGCTCGCGCTGTGGCTCTGGGCCCGCGGACCGGCCGAGGTGAAGTGGTGATGAGCACCGGGCGGTGGGTCGGCGACCGGTGGAACCCCGCGCTGAGATCGGGGATGCAGAGGCTCCTCAATGACGAACATCGATGCATCTCCACGAACGTTCTTCTTCCGCGCACGAAGGATCAAGACTGATGGCTGAACGCTCCGCGCTGCGCTTGCCACGGCTGCCCGCGTCGTTCGACATCGGGCTCAGCCGCCTCGCCACTGAGGCGGCTTCCCTTCCTCGTCGCGTTCCCCGCCAACCTCCCAGGGGACCCGCGCTGCATCGACTGCTCTGGCGCCTGCTCTGGTTCCCCTACTGGGTAGGGTCGGACGTGCCGGCACCCCAACTTCCAGCCCGCGATCAGGCACCGCCAGCAGACGTTGGACTCGCTGGCGAGCAGGTGCTGCGGATGCTGGACGGACTAACCCGGCGAGTCTGGCTCCTTCGAGCCCTGACCATCCTGACCCGGGCCTCCTGGCTCGGGCTCCTGGTTGGCTGCGTGTGGCTTCTCTGGGAGCGGCAGGGAGGGCCGGCTTTTAAGGGGGATCTTCTGCTGCCCCTCACGGTCGTGATCGTGCTCGTAAGTCTTATCTTCGCCGCCCTAGCCCGCCCGACCCGCCGCCAGGTGGCGCGGATGCTGGACCGCAGTTTCGGGCTCCATGAGCGAATGATCACCGCGGTCGATCACCTGGGCCGGGCGGTGCCGGCGGAGGGCGAGCGGGCGTCGGTCGTCTACCTGCAGATGGCGGACGCGGCCAACGTGGTTGCGGACCTCCGCGGTCATCCCGCCTTCGCCATCCGCCCTCCCCTGCGGGAGATCGTCTCAGGCATCGCCTGTGCGCTCCTGATGGCCGCGCTCTTCTTCCTGCGTGGTGTCGGCGGCGGAATCCCCCCAGCGGCTGCGGGCACGGTGCCCGCGTTTGTCCCAGCGGCTGATCGCGTCGCCGAGGAGGCCGCGGCGCAGGCTCAGGCCGAGGCCGCGCTCGCCAATGTGCCTACCGCCGCGGAAGTGCAGGAGCGGGCCGAGCAATCCAATGCCGCGCGGCAGGATCTGCAACGTCTCTCCGAGGCCCTAGACGATCACGCGGTGACTCGTCCTGCTGCTGACGCCATCCAGCGCGGCGACTACAACGCGGCCGCCGACGATCTTCGCTCCTTGGCAACCGATGCCGACCAACTCTCCACAAGCGCCCGCCAGGGACTCGCAGACGACCTCGAACAGGCATCGGATCAGATGTCCGAGGGTCAGGATGGCCTCGCTGAGGCATCCCGGTCCGCCGCGGACGGACTTCGGCAAGGCGATCAGGCTGCCCAAGAGGGTGTGCGGGAGTTGGGCGAGGCAGTCGACCGCACCGGCGAAAACGTGGCGTCCCAACAGGAACTGGCTGAACAGATGCGCCAAGCGGAAGCCGCCGAAGAGAACGGATCGCAAGGCCAGCAGGGTGCCAGCGACGGCGGTGATCCCGGACAACAGGAGCAACAGAGGCAGCCTGGAACTGGTCAACCGCAGGACCAGGCGGGTGCCGAGCGTGCGTCGGGCCAGACGGCGAGCGAAGGTGATGGCACCGAGTCCGGTCAGGACGGTGAAGCCGCGGAGCCGGGCTCCGGGCAGCCGGGGGAAGGCCAAGAGCCCGGGCAGCAAGGCCAGCAGCCGGGTCAAGGAGAGGGAGAGCCCGGTGCCGAGGGTGGCGCTCAATCAGAAGGCAATGGGGCCGGCGCGGAGGCAGGTGACGAGGCGCGCCCCCGCGGGCAGGCCGGTCAGGCAGATGGAGAGCAAGCCGCGCAGGGAGGGGGCGCGGGCAGCGGCCAACAGGAGCCGGGTCAAGGTGAGAGCGAAGCCGGAGCCGGTGGCGAGAATGCCGGCGCTGAGGGCCCACCAGCCGAGGAGCAGGTGACCGACGGCGAAGGTGGGGGCGCCGGCAATGCCGACACGGCTCCGCCGCCAGCAAGCGAGGCAATCCAACTTCCTCGCTCGAGCGGTCAGGGCGTCCAGACGAGCAACAATGCCGGCTCCTCCAGCCTCGGCTCCGGCACCGGTGTGGCCGCCGCCACCGGCACCACCGTCCAAGGAGAGGTTGGTGCCGCCGGTCCGGACAGCAACCGGGTTCCCCCAACCTACCGCTCGGTGGTCGAGGACTACTTCTCCGATCCCTCGGGGCAGCCGTGACGGTGCGGGGGGTGCCACACCGGTCCCAGCACATCGCTCGCTCCCTCACCGCCGGGCGCGGGGTAGGCCGGCATGCCGAGCTCTGGCTGATGCGAACGACGGGACGTGACGACGTGCGGCTCACGCCGGAGGTCACCGGCTAATGCGATTTGCGGTTCCCTTCACTGGCCGCGCTGCGGCACCAAGCCAGATCCCGGGTCATCGAGGCGACACGGCGTCTCCCCTGTTCGACGAGGCCCTGCTCGCCCGGCTCCGGCGGCTCGTGCTGCTCTCGCGGGAGACGCTGGCGGAGGGATTAGCCGGGGAGCACCGCTCTCGCCGCCGTGGCGCCTCGCCGGAGTTCGCCGACTTCAAGAGTTACAGCCAAGGAGACGACTTCCGGCGTATCGACTGGAACACCTATGCTCGCCTCGATGGCCTCTTCGTCCGCCTCAGTGAAGTCACCACGGAGTTCGACGTTCACATCCTCCTGGACGCAAGCAACTCCATGGACTGGCGCAGCCATCCAGACGTACCGACGAAGTTCACCTATGCTCGTCGCGCCGTTGGGGCGATGGGCTATGTCGCGCTCTGGCACTTCGACCGGGTCGCCATCGCCCCCTTCGGGTCGAGTTTGGCGCCCCGCTTCGGACCGGCTCATGGACGAGCCCGCGTGGTGCCCATGCTCCGCTACCTGGAGAATCTGACCCCACTGGGACCGACGGATCTGCCAGCCGCTCTCGCCACCTACCTGAGTGCGCGCCGGCGGCCGGGCATCCTCCTGATCATCTCTGATCTCCTCTCCGGGGAGCCGGACGCGATTTCCGGGTCGCTCCGCGACCTTCGGCAGCGCGGCTGGCAGACGATCGTCGTCCATGTGCTGGATGAAGCGGAACTAGCTCCAGAGTTACTGAACGGCGGGCCGCAGGGACGCGCGGAGCCGGCCGAGTTGGTCGAGGTCGAGACCGGCGAGCGCCTCCGTCTGACCCCGACGGACCTGGTGCTCGACCGCTACCGGACGGCGGTCGGTCAGTGGTTGGACGGTATCGAGCGCGTCTGCGCGGAGGCGCACGTCGACTACCTGCGGTTGATGACCGATTGGCCCTTCGAGATCCTGGTGCTGCGCCTCTTGCACGAGCGGGGGTTGGTGGCATGAGCGGGTTGCAGTTGCTGCTTCCGCTCGGGTTGTTGGCCCTGCTCGGCCTGCCTGTCGTCATCCTGCTCCACATGCGCCATACCACTCCCGCCCCCCAGCCCGTTCCCACGCTGCGCTTCTGGCAGGCCGCGGCTCAGGCCCAGACCGAACGGGTTCGCTTCCGTCGCCCGCCGCTCAGTCTGCTCCTGCTCCTCCACCTGCTGATCGTCGCGCTGCTCGCGTTTGGATTGACCCGACCGGTCGCCGCCAAGACCTGGGCCGGTTTGGGCCTGCGCACGGAACCGCGCCACGTGATCGTTCTTCTGGATGGCTCGACCAGCATGGGTGCCCTTGACACGCCGACCGGTTCTAGCCGGTTCGAAACCGGGAGAGCAGCGGCGCTCGAACGCGTACGGGATCTACGTGAGGGCGATGTCGCGACAGTGGTGCTGCTCGGTACGGGCATGACCACGATGGAAGCGACGAACGCTGGCGACCTCGTTACCCTCCGGCGCCGGCTCGCGAGCCTTCGCGCTCCCGGTGGTCGGGCTGACGTCACAGCTGCGCTTGCCCTCACTCGTGATCTCCTCCTGCCCAACCTTGAAGACCGGGTCGTACTGATCACCGACGGCGCGCTGACCGTCGATCCAGCCGTGGTCGCCGCGCTCGGCGCCCCAGTCGAGTTGGTCCAGGTCGGCGGGGTCCCGATTGATCCCGAGCAACCGGACGCCGGCAACGTGGCTATCACGGAGCTTTCCGCGCGCACGGCACCCGGCAACCCCGACCAGCGGGAGCTTTTTGCCCGGCTCGCCAATTTCGGGAACGTGTCCGTCATGGTGCCGGTGGTAGTCAAGGTGGACGGCATCGAGTTTGCCCGTCGGGAAGAGACCCTACCTGCTGGGGGCACGGCCAAGCTCAGTTGGACGCTCCCGCCGGAGGCGAGTGAGGTTACCGTCGCGTCCGAGGCCGTCGATCCGCTCCCGGCCGATGACCAAGCGTCACTCATCCTGCGCCAGGAGTCGGATCTGTCCCTCAAGATCCTGCTGGTCTCCGACCTTCCAGGTTCGCTCCAGCGGGCACTGGAGGTGCTACCCGGCGCGGAGGTGACCACGGAGCCGACCCAGGCCACAGTGGCTCAACCCGCCGGGGATGCCTACGACCTGGTTGTGTATGACAACGTGACGCCCCCAGAGGCGCCACCTGGCGCCGCCCTGCTGCTCGTTCATCCCCCCGCTCAGGGCGGCCCCTTTCCGACGCGCGGGGCTATGCCCAACGCGACTGCCATCCGGTTTGGTGCCCGCGACCCCCTGCTTGAGGGTGTCGACCTGGCCGGTGTCACCTTTGGCGAAACTCCGGTCTACCTGCTTGAGAGCGGGCAAACGGAGGTCGTGGGCGCCGACGGCGGACCGCTCATCTTTCGCGCCGAACTGAACGACCGGCCCGTCGTGGTTCTCGGGTTCGACATTGCCCAGACGAATCTGCCACAACGCGTCGCATTCCCCATTCTGATCGCCAACGTGGCGGCCCAACTCGTGCCGAGTCCACTTCCTCCGGCCGTTCCACTCGGCGATCCACTCGTCTATCGGCCCAGCGCCGATGCCGCGGCAGTTCGGGTGACCGCGCCCGACGGCAACCCAGTGGATCTCTCGCTGGCCGTGGACGCTCCCGACGACGCAACCGAGCCGGCAGACGGATCGATACTGGATGAAAATCGGCTGCGGGCCGTCTCGTTCGCGGATACGGGTCGGTCGGGGCAATACCAGGTGGCCGAACTGGATGCCGCGGGTGAGGAACTAGGCGGCGGCCGTTTCGTCGTCAACGCCGGCCACCCCCTGGAATCCGATCTCCGACCGAACCCGGACTTGCCTGCCATTCTCGCTACTGCTCGCGGTGCTGCCAACGCGACCGTTCCCACCAACCTGGCCGACCTCTGGCCGCTGCTCGTCGCTGCGGCTCTGGTGCTCCTGGCCCTAGAATGGCTTCTGGCCACCATGCCGAGACGCCGAAGTCCGCTGCTCCGGCAGCCGGCGGTCGTGGGCCGCTCGTGATGGTGGGGCGACCAGGATCTCATCCGCGTCTCCGTTCCCCGGCTACGTCGACGCTTCGCCGGTGATGATGATCGCCCGCTGCCGCCTGATCGTAGAGAGTTGATACCTATGCCCGACGTTGGACTCACCTTTGCCCGGCCCACGGCCCTCTGGCTGCTCGGCGCGCTGCCACTCTTCCTGCTGCTTGGCAGGAGCCTCGGCCGGCGCCGGGGAATGCCGCGCGCAGCGCTCTGGCTCCGCCCGCTGGTCATCCTGCTGCTGGTGGTGACGCTCGCCGAGCCGCTCCTCACGCGCGGCGGCGGGGCGACCAGCACGGTCTTTGTGGTCGACCGCTCTCGCAGCCTCAGCGGTAGCTCCGGCAGCCAAGCTCAGGCCTGGGTCAGCGATGCGCGGGCCGCTGCCGGCGAGGAGGATCGGGCCGCGGTGGTCACGTTTGGGGAGTCCCCTGTCCTTGCAGCGCCGGCGCAACGTGCAGCCGACATGGGTGGCTCCTGGGAGGATGTGCAGCTGCCAGAGCAGGGCCGGGAGTACACGGACATCGCTTCCGGACTGGCCCTGGCGCGCGCCCTGCCACTTGGAGGGGCGCGCAGGATCGTGCTCTTGAGTGACGGGGCGGAGAACGTGGGCACCGCGCTGGAGCAGGCGGGACAAGCCGCCGCCGACGGCACGCCGATCGACGTTGTGCCACTTGAGGGGGTGGCGGCAGGGGACCTGCGGGTCGAAGGGGCGAACGCGCCCGCGCTCACCTGGCAGAACGAGCCCTTCACCGTCCTCGGCAGCGTCTCCACCGGGAGCGGAGGAACAGGGAGCGTGGAACTCTGGGTGGATGGCCAGCGGCGCGAAACGCGCCCCGTCACCTTCCCCCCTGGACGAAGCTCCTATGCATTCGGAATTTCCGACCTGGCACCGGGATTCCACGCGATTGACGTCCGTGTCTTAGGTACAAATGTAGCCGACACGCACCCAGAGAACAACATCGCCCCCCTGGCGGTGGTGGTCCGCGACAAGCCGAAGTTGCTGTTGGTAGCGCCAGACACCATCGACCCCGAGTTCTTGCGCGGCGCGCTCGAGCGCAAGGGCGCTGTGATCACCTCCATGCCCCCGGCCAAGGTGCCGTCTCGCCTATCAGAGCTCGGTGCCTACGACGCGGTGATCCTCGACAACGTGCCGGCCGATGCGCTCACCCTCGATCAGCATGCCGGTCTGAAGGAAGCCGCCCGCTCCCTAGGGAGGGGGCTCATCGTCATCGGCGGCACCTCCAGCTACGGACCGGGCGGGTATGGCGGCTCTCCCCTTGAGGAAGCGCTGCCGGTGACGGTCAAGGTCACGGACGGCCGCCAACGCCAGCGCATCGCTCTGCTGCTGATCATGGACAAGTCCGGCTCGATGAGCTACGACCCGCTTGGGGGAACCAGCAAGATCGAGATGGCCAAGGAGGCGGTCCGCCAGGCGGCCCAGTCGCTCGCCGTCGGCGACCAGGTCGGCATCTTGGTATTCAGTGACACCCAGCAGTGGACGCTCCCGATGATGACGATCGAGGGGGACGCCGACCGCGCGAGAATTGACACGGCCGTCGCAGGCATCACGGCCGATGGGGGCACCGAGATCCATCCTGCTCTCTCGGTCGGGTTCGATGCGATCCGCAACGTCGACGCCGATGTCCGTCACATCGTGCTGCTCACGGACGGCAAATCCCGCACCGGCAGCCGGGAAAGCTACCAGCGCCTGATCGACGACGTGATCGGTGATCGGACTACGCTCTCAAGCATCGCCATCGGCGACGACGCCGATCAGGAACTGCTCCAGTTTCTGGCAGACGAGGGCAACGGGCGTTACCACTTCACGGACCGCTCCGAAGACATCCCAAGACTCGCGCTCGAAGAGGCGCAGAGTGCAGGAAGCCAGTCGGTCCTGCGCGGCAACTTCCGACCCATTCAGAAACAGCCGAGCCCCATCCTGCTCGGATTCGATCCCGAGGAACTGCCGAATCTGGATGGCTACGCCTTCGCCGAGGCCAAACCCGACGCTCAAATCGACCTCACGAGCGATCGCGATGACCCCGTCCTCACCAAGTGGCAATACGGCCTCGGCCGGGTCATCGCGTGGACTGCTGATGACGGCGCTGACTTCGCTGCCGCCTGGCCCACCTGGCAGCGGTACGACGAGTTCTGGGCCGGCATGGTGCGCTGGGCGCTGCCAGACCCAGAGAACCGCCCGATCCAGGTCAGCGTCGAGCGGGACGGACCGGAAGCGCTCGTGACCGTGGACGCCGTCGGGGAACAGGGTGACTTCGTCGACCTAGCCCGAACCACCGCGACCATCACCACCCCGGGCGGCGCGATGGATGCCGAGCGAGAGCTCTACCAGACGGGGCCAGGTCGATACCAACTGCGCGTCGGAGCGCCGGAACCCGGAGCCTATCGCGTCGAACTGCGCCAGGCGCGCGGCAACGAGATGGTGACCGAGTTGGCCGGCTTCGCCGTTCCCCCCTCCCCCGAGTTGCAGCCGGTCCCGGGTGCCGACGCACTGCTCCGGGCCATCGCCGCGCGGACCGGCGGCCGGGTCCTCTCTGCGGAGGAAGCAGACCAGGCGTTCGCCGGCGGCGGACTGACGGGTGAGCCGCTTCGCACCTACCGGCCGCTCTGGCCGTGGCCGCTGGGACTCGCTCTCCTCGCCCTTCTGGTCGAGATCGCGGCCCGGATGCGCTTCTTCCCGCGACTCCCCAGGCTTGCGCGCACCTAACCTGACTCCCATTTATTCGCGGATTGTTATGTCTACAAGATCGACTCGTCCCTCCGCCGTGGCGCAGCCACCTCGCCGATCAGGTCTCGCTCGTCGGCGCGAAATTGCCCCAGGGTGCTCGTTTCCATTGGTAGTCGGCTAGACTGCAGCAGCGACCGGTAGTCCGGCGCCTCGGACGTGTGAGACGAGCGACGGCCGCGTGATCACAATCAAGCTGCATTCCCGAAACGATCAACTTTGGGACGATCTTCCTGTCGCGGAGATCAGCGACCGCCTGTGCCATCAGGACGAACTCTTCTGGGTCGATGTCGTATCGCCCACCCCGACCGACCTCCGCCTGCTCGCCGAGGAGTTCGGCTTCCACCCCCTGGCCATGGAGGACACCGCCAAGCGTCACCAGCGCCCGAAGGTTGACTTCTACGATGGGTTTCTGTTCATCGTCTTCTACGCGATGGAGACTCGCGACGGCCGGCCTCAGACGGTAGAGATAAACCTCTTTGCGGGCAAGAACTACCTGGTGACGGTTCACTCGGAGGATGTCCCGGCGATCATCAAGACGGCCGACCGTTGGAAACAGCGGACACCGAATCTCGACAGCCAGGGTATCGGGTTGCTTATCTACTCTCTCCTGGACGCCATCGTGGATGACTACTTCCCCGTGATCGACGACCTCACTGAGCGGATCGAAGATCTGGAAGCGGCCGTCTTTGAGCGGTTCGACAGCGATGCCCAGGCGGACATCTTCGGCCTCAAGAAGGACCTCCTCGCCGTTCGCCGCATCTTGGGACCGGAGCGTGACGTGATGAACGTCCTCGTGCGTCGCGATTCCCCGGTCTTTGGCGCGGAGACGATTGTCTACTTCCAGGATGTCTACGACCACATTCTGAGGGTGACCGATGCCGTCGATACCTACCGGGATCTTCTCTCCAGCGCCCTGGACGCCTACCTCTCGGTGACCTCGAACCGCTTGAACCAGGTGATGAAAACGCTCACTGCCTCCTCGATCATCCTTATGAGCATGACCCTCGTGGCCAGTATCTACGGCATGAACTTCGTCCACATGCCCGAACTAAGCTGGGACCTTGGCTACGCCTGGGTCCTTGGCCTGATGCTGGCCATCGGCCTCACCGTATTCCAAGTCTTTCGCCGCATCGACTGGCTCTAGAAAATCTTGTTATGTTCACCCGCGCTTTGCCATTCATCCCGGTTCTCCTGAACGATCCGAATCCTTCCCCTATGACAACTGCGTCTCGCATTACCAGAACCTATCGCGAACTATCACTGGCCCTCACGAGTGACCGACCACATCCATTCCTTGCAGGTCACATAGCATCACGGATGGATGATTCACGAGTCGCAACACCGGGGGTTCGAGTCCCGTCCGGTCCCCCCCTTGCCTCCGTCTCATAGAGGCTATGAAACCTCACTTGATACTGAGTCGCTGAAGCAGGCCAACTCCCGCCGATCCCCTGGCGTCGCGACCAGTGCTCAACGATGAGACGTCAATCTCAGTCGGGGCGACCGGGTGTGTCCGATGAACGTGCCGCTGAAGCGTCTGAAGGAGCGTCCACCCGGGTAGACGACGCGACGGGTTTAGCATCGGCACGGAGTACGGTCGTGAGCCAGCGGGCCGCGTCTGCAGTCCAACTCGGGATCGCTTCAAAAAGTCCGTGCCCAAGCTTCGGATACCAGAGCAACGTCGCATCCTCGCCAACCGCCGCCGCCAGGCTGACCGCCTCAGCTGGCGGCACCACGAGGTCCCGCCCGGCGCCTAAAACGAGCAACGGGGCGCGCAGCCGCCGTACGACACTCGGCAGCGCGAAAGCGGCCGCCAGGTCCGGGAGCGGCAGGTCAGGCGACATCAGTGCCGTCAACTGCCCGACTGCCAAGGCGTTTGCCCGATCGTGCCATTGGCTGGCGTCGTATGGCGGAGTAACCGCCACGACCGCCGCCACCCGGCGGTCGTGAGCTGCGGAGCGCACCGCCATCGTGCCGCCAAGACTTACCCCGACCAGGGCTACCCACCGGGGGTCCAACGCAGCGTCGTCCGCCGCCAGGGTGAAGACGCCATCCGTCACATCGTCGTGGTCGGCACGCACCGGACCTAGCTCGCCCGCCTCTCCCGTGCCAGGCGAGTCGACCGCGAGAACGGCAATGCCCCGGTCGAGAAAGGCCTCCGACCAGAGTACGACCTCCTCCTTCGCGGTGGTCGCGCCGTTGAGAAACACGGCGAGTGGCCAGGGTTTGGCAAAGGCAACCGGCAAGACCAGGTATGCGGGGAGCGTGGTGTTGCGCCAAGGCAGCAGGAGCCGGCGCATGGGCGGAGCGAGATGCGGGACGCTTTGGGAAAAAAGAGAACTTGCATTCGCCCGGAGGGTGCGGGCCATCCGAGGGTCGCTCCAAGACTGAAAGTGGGCAACGTGATAACAGAGAGCGGCGCAGCGGCGCGCATAAGCCATCTCAGCCTCTTGGTCGCCGGTCCCTTGGCGACGGGCCTCACCGAGGTATCGCTGGGCTGTGGCCGTCCATGCCTCCGGCCACTGAGCAAGGGAGCGGATCTCGCCTAGGGTCCGGATCACATCGTCCTCAGGCAAGCCGAGGGAGAACAGGCGCGACCGCACGGAGCGTGGCAAACCCTTTGCTGAGCGAACCCGAAGAAGCAGATCCACTTCGCGTCGCCCGATACGGGCCGCCAGCCGCCAGGCATGAGGGGCGTGTGGCCATGTGGCTGGTCGCGACACGCCACGGTCCTGACGGAGGGAGGAGGAATCACTCAAGCTGACTTCGCCCAGGAACGCTGGCGAGCACGAGCGATCACCGCCATCGTGGCCGGGACATCATCGCTGTAGCGCTCGACGAGCACGATACGTTCGATACGGGAGGCTGACCGGCGGAGGTGGGCAACAATCTCGTCGACGACGGGCTCCGCGAACTCAGCCGCCCGGGTCCGGCCATCTCCGCTCGCCGGGGCAAAGGAGGCAATCGCGAGGGAGCGCACGCGTCGCGTCTCGGCGGCCTGCAAGGTCGACAGGACGGCCCGCCGCACCACTGGCGCGGCAGATGGCGACCCAAGATGTTCACTTACGATGGCGTGAAAGATGACCTCGACGCCGCGGTCAGCAAGACGTCCCGCGCCCGTCATCACCGCCGCTCCAAGGGCGAGGGGGGCCTGGGCCATGACCTCCCGCTCGATGTCGGCGCCAGCGGTGGTCCGGAGGACCATCCCGATGCCGGCGCCCATAATGCCACGCCGGTTTCCCCCCAGGACCAATGCCTGGACCGGCTGATCGAGTAGATCTCCCGCAACGGCGACGATCGTCGTTCGTCCAAAGCGAACGCCGTGCCCCGAGGCCTCGTCCATCATTGCTGCCTCCGGACAGGCTCGCCCCAGGAGCCCTCGACGCCATCGAGTCTACCACCCGCGGCAGCCCGTCCACCCGGGTGGACGGGATAGTAGACATAACGATACTACGCATCCCGGCTATGGACCCCAGCCGGCTCTTCAGGGGTGGCCGGGGGACCAATCGCTGGGTCACCGGGCGCTTCGGTCTAGATCGAGGAACACCCAGGCTGTCCCGGACCCCGAGCCCTGGAAAGAGACCGGCCGGCTGCTTGGAGGGCGTAGCGACCGGTCACCCGCTCAGGCTGGTGAAGGGAGCCGGAACGTCCGGGTGACTGTCCCGGGTAGGAGGAGAGGAGCACCGCCTCGGTAGCTCGCAGCCGATACGGCTCAGCCCTCAATGACCTCCGCCGGGAGGAGACGAATTGCGGCGTCCGTTCCGCCATCGACGAACAAGATGCCTTCATCGGTCCACAGCGGTGACCCGACGATCCCAGCCGCTGCCCATGATGCGATTTCAGAGCCAGACGCCGCATCGAAGATGGTCAGGCGAGAACCATCCGTTACCGCCAACCGCGTGCCATCTGGGGACCAGGAGAATCCTGCACCCGGGCCCTCTCCAAACGGCAGCACCGACACGACTGAACCGTAGTTCTGGGAGTCGACAACGGCGATGCTACGGCCGTCGGCATAGGCCGTCCATCCGGCGGGGCCGACCTCCAGCTGACTGATCCGCCCGCCAAGGGCTACCCCGCCCAATCCGCTTGCCTCGCCATCGCGCACCAACAACCAGCCTTCGCTCGTGGCGATCGCAAACCCTCCAAAGACGGGGAACGGGTGGGCACTTGTGACCTGTACGCCCTCCGCCTCCCAGACCAACGCGTCACCGGACCCATCGGCAGAGACGCGCCTCAACTCCACCCGACCGGTCCCCTCAGCCGGGAAGGTCCGCTCGTAGTACAGGTTGCCGCCAATCCAGCCTGCCGGCACGTCCCGGTGCTCTCCACTGTCGTCGTCCTGCTCAGTCAGCGGGGTCACGACGCCGCTCCCAGGTGCCCATGCACCGATTGAGGGTTGCCCGGCACCCGGCGGGTAATAAGCGAACGCGAGCGTCCCGCTATCCGACCAGACCGGGTAGTAGAGATTTGGCCCGACGGTGATTGCTCCGCCACTCAGATTGGCCAAGGCCAGCGAGGTCCCGTCCCCACCCTGATCGACGAGCACACCACTGGACGGCGCGAATCGAAGCGCGCCGCTCACTGGGCCGGAGCCAGCGGGGAGAGGCGCGTAGAGTGGTGCCTGATCGAGGTCGAAGCGTGCCGCGTCCACCTCCGCGGTGGGGGTATCCTCGGGCGCCGCCTCCGTTGCGACAATCTCGACCACCGCCGCGGTGGGGTCCAGGTTTTCGATGCCCGGCTCCGGCGTCGGAGCGACAGGGTCAGTAGCCACGGGCGCTGCCGTCGGATCCACCCCGCTCTCAGGAACGAGTTCGGGGGTCTCCAGCAGTGGATCGACCTCAACGATCGCGGGCGTCGGCTCGATACTGTCCGGCTCCCGATCCGGAGTGACGGTGGCCGTCTCGCCCCTGTCCACGGGGATCCCTTCGGCGCCCCTCTCAGGCGTCGGAACATCCTCGGCATCAGGCGTCTCGACCTCAGCCTCCGGCGTCGGGGTGGCCGTCACCACCGGACGTGGAGTGGCCGTTGGCAAGGTGATAGTGGTGGATTCGACCGAGCATGCCTCTGCCGGGGGCTGCTGGTCAGCCTCCGCAGCCTGATCTCCCTCCGGGTCGGTTACTGGGCCCTCCACCGGCGTCTCGCCGGGTAGGGGAACGATAGGGGGTCCGTCCTCAATCACCGGCTCCGGCGTCGATGTCGCCGTCGGCAGATCCTCGACCAGGCAGTCGTCCGGCGTCGGGTTTTCGTCGCCACCCGGTCCGCTCGATGACGCAACCGTTGGATCAAGGACAACGATCAACGGTGCCTCAGGCTCCGTCGCGGCCGGGGCTGGGGTGTTCGTTGGTGATGGTCGGGGCGTCACCGTCGGAGTCGGAGTCGCGGTCGCGGTGGCAGTGGCGGTCGGAGTCAACGTCGCGGTCGGAGTCACCGTTGGAGTCGCCGTTGCCGTCGGAGTCGCCGTTGCCGTCGGAGTCGCGGTTGGAGCCAAGGTAGCCGTCACGGTCGGCTCCGGGGTGCTGGTTGGTGATGGTTGAGGTGTCACGGTCGGAGTAGCCGTTGGGTTGGGGGTGTTCGTGGGTGTTGGCCTGGGCGTCGCAGTCGCCGTGGGCACCACGGTCGCCGTCGCCGTTGGGGTCGGCGTCGAAGTCGGCAGCGGTGTCGCCGTCGGGGTCGCCGTGGGCACTAGAGTTGCCGTTGCTGTCGGGGTTGGGGTCAAGGTCGGTGGCGGCGGCGTGGCGGTCGGCGTCGCCACCGGCGTTTCCGTGGGCATAGGCGTTTCGGTCGGTCGAGGAGTGGCCGTCGGCGTAGCTGTTGGACGCGGTGTGCTCGTTGGCGTGGCAGAGCGTGTTGCCGTCGCGGTGGGGACTGGCGTTGCCGTCGCTGTCGCTGTCGCTGTCGGTTGAGGCGTACTTGTGGCCGTCGGGGGCACCATCGTCGCGGTCGGCTCCGGCGTGTTCGTCGGCGTTGCCGTCGGAGGCACAGGTGTTGGGCTGGGCGTCGCGGTCGCCGAAGGTCGCGCCGTCGCGGTGGGGCTGGGCACAGGAGTCAACGTCGCGGTGGCCGTTGGAGCCGTCGTCGCGGTGGCGGTCACTGTCGCCGTTTCGGTCGCCGTGGGTGCCGTCGTCGCGGTTGCTGTTGGTGCTGTCGTCGCGGTAGCCGTTGGCGGCGTCGTAGCCGTCGCCGTCGCCGGAGCGGCCGTCTCTGTTGTCCCGGCAGTCAGCGCCTCTTGGGTCGCTGGAATGTTCACGTTCCCCACTAGAGAGATCGGCGTCTCCGTGGGCGTCACGGTCATGGTCGGGGATGGGGTGGCCGTGGGGAGCGGGGTGGACGTGCTAGACACGGTCGTCGCGGTGGACGAGATCGGTCCCGCGATCTGCGTGCGCTCCCCGTCGTTCGGCCCTCGCAGCAACAAGGTGGCCGCGAGCGCAATCAGGACGAGCAATGCCGCTCCCGCTGCGGCG
>JAUJMG010000019.1:3773-4897 GCA_030446955.1 Thermomicrobiales bacterium | reverse complement strand
CAACAAGGTGGCCGCGAGCGCAATCAGGACGAGCAATGCCGCTCCCGCTGCGGCGAGCGGCGCGGGATTCAAGCCGACACCGAGCCCGTTGGCGAATCGCGCCCAGGGAGAACGCCCCTCCGCGATGCGCTCCAGGACCGCCCGGCTCACTGTCGGACTGGGAGGGAGATGGGGCAGGTCGCGAAGCCCGCGGGCAAGTCCGTTGGTCTGCTCGGCAAACCGGCGACAGGTCGGGCAGGTCGCCAAATGTGCCAGCAACGCCCGATTGGCGGCCGGATCTAACGGACCATCAAAGCGGGCGGAGATCAGCGCCTGGGCATCCTGGTGGGAGATCACCGCGATGCCTCCCGCTCGTCCGCCTCGTCATGCACGGCGTCCGGATCCTGATACACCTCCGCAAAGGCCTTGCGGGCTCGGAAGAGCCGCAGCTTTGCGGCGTTCTCGGTGATATCGAGTGCCGCGGCCGTCTCGGCCAGGGAGAGCCCCTGGTAGTGACGGAGGAGAAGCACCGCCGCGTAGTGACGCGGCAACTTCGCGAGCGCCTGCTCGACGTCGTGCTGGCGCGTCACTGAGCGCTCGACTGACTCGCCGCCGGCATGGTGCTGGTCCCCGAGGAAGGGGATCCACTGCACGATCTTCCGGCGCCGGAGGTGGCTGATCGCGGTGTTGGTCGCGATTCGGTAGAGCCAGGCCTTGAACGCAAGGTCCGGCCGGGTGCCGGGCAGGGCGTTGTAAGCCTTAACGAAGGCGTCCTGGGTCAGATCCTCCGCGAGCGCACGGTCGCCAACCATGCGGTGGAGGTAGTTGAGGACGGGTGCATGATATTGCTCGAAGAGATGAGCGAAAGCGACCTGGTCGCCCGCGCGGGCGCGACCAACGAGGTCGCCGTCCTCAGACGCCACGATCCGACTCCCGAGCGCCAAGCCCGTCCCGCGTGTGTCCCTCGTAATCGCGGCATCCATCCCGTGGACTCGTGCTCCTTTCCGCTCCTCCAACGCGCCGCACCCGTGATTCGTTTCACGGACGACGAGAAGGGCACGAAAAGGGTGGCACCGAGGCCCAATGCCGGTGGACGGCCGGCAGCATAGCAGATCGCTTCCCACCACTCGTTCCGCCGCGAGCCG
>JAUJMG010000019.1:1956-3673 GCA_030446955.1 Thermomicrobiales bacterium | reverse complement strand
AGGACGGCGCCGTGGCGCGCAAAGACGTCCTGAAGCACAGCCGTGTCCGGCTCGTCCTCGATCTGAGACCAGTCCAGGCCGTAGAGCTGGAGATCAGTCTTAGCGACCCGGCCATCCGCAACCGCGGCCCGGAGATCCGCCATCGTCCGCTCGCCCCAGCGCCTAGCGCCGGCCGTCGGAGTTGGGCGGGTTCCGCCAGGATTAACCTGCTCTGGGGTTGGCTCCATCGATATCTCCTCCTTGAGCGAGATCCCGGTCCGGCAAGATGCCTAGCGGCGCGTGATCCGAATGATGACTGCCGAGAGGGCGGTCGCGATTGATGCGCCGAGCGCAGTCATCGCGCTCCTGGTGCGGCGCTGGTTACCCGCACGACCCTCATCGGCCAGACGCTGGCGCGCCAGCCGCTCGGCCGACGGCCACGGAACCGCCGCACCGATCGCAGGATTGGGTGAGAACCCCCCGGCAGGAGGGGCCTGTGGCGCCGCCTCCGGCGCGGCGGCGGACGCCGCTCTGGTCGCACCTCGACGCGACGCACCCACATCACTGCCCTGCTTCTCTGGGTTCGCTGCCAGGTCGGCCTGGGTTTCTGGGCTTAGCTGGAGGGCGATCACCGCGTTCAATTCGCCCCCGATCAGTAAGATCAGGCTCATCACATAGAGCCAGAAGACAAACGCCAGCACACCGCCCAGAACCCCGTAGGCTTCGGCGTAGCCCCCAAAGTAGCGGAAGTAAAAGCTTAAACCTGTCGTCGCCAAGGCCCAGAGGAGCACGGCCACAACGGACCCTGGCGTCAGCCACCTGAATGGAGCATTGACATTGGGCCCAGCCCAGTAGAGAAAAGCCACCGCGAGCGACACAAGCACGAAGATCAGCGGCCAGCGCAGAATCGACCAAACCGTGGCCCAGGTCCCGCCCAGTCCCACACTGTCCGCGAGCCCTCCGCCAACCAAGCTTCCGATGAGGAAGAACGCTGAGCCGCCCACGATCGCCAATCCAAGCGCGATCGTCAGGCCTACCGCGATCACCTGCTTCTTCCACCAGGGCCGGGTCTCCTTGACGTCAAACGCGACGTTGAGCGCCTTCATCAGGCTCGCCATCGCGTTCCGTGCTCCCCAGAGCGCCAGCACCGCGCCAACGGAAAGGAAGCTTCCCGATTGGTTGGCGATCACGGATTGGATCGGTTCCTGAACCGCAACGGCTGTCTTTTGGGGCAAGTTCTCAAATAACCAGGTTGTGATGTTGCCCATGGCGTCGTTCACGCCCACAGTACGACTGACGAAGCCAGAGAGCGCGGTAAGAAAGATGAGCAGAGGCACCACAGAGAAGAGGAGATGGTAGGCCACCTCCGAGGCTAGCCCCTGGGCATCATCCTCACGGAACTCCTTGAATACCGTCTTCGCCGTAGGCAGGACGCCGATCCCGCCAACCCGCATCGCCTCGATCCTCCACACGCTGCCGGCCTAGCCGGTCAGGCTCCTTCACGCTAACAACTCGTCAGTGTGTTCATGCAAGCCACGTACCACTCTCCGCAACTGGCACAGGTGGTATACATAAGATTCCAATTAATTGCCTCATCCCGGTGTCCTGTGCTCCCGGCAACCAGACCTGCTTAGGGAGCCGGGGGTGCAAGGGGGCGGGTCTCCCGATGGTCGATGGTATGGTTGGGGCTGGGCCGCTGGGGGAGCGGACCTCGGGCGGCCAGCGGCAAGGCGGGGGA
>JAUJMG010000019.1:0-1856 GCA_030446955.1 Thermomicrobiales bacterium | reverse complement strand
TGTTGACGGAACTGGCCGCCGATCTCTTGGCCCAAGTCGATGCCAATGGCACCGGGCTTAGCCACGTCCGCCTGGATGGTGTCCTGGAAACAGACGACGGCTATACCGCCTGGGGATACGCCCTCGGCATTCCAAATGGCAACGGCGCAACGGTTAACGTCGAACTGGTTGACTCGCCGACCGTTGAGCAGACGCCAGGGACAACGGTGGTTCGATGCACCCTACGTCGATTCTAGGCCCGAGTTTCGCCGAGGGGCATGTCGAAATCGAATCCCGTGGGGACGCGATCCGGCTGCTTCTTGTTGGCGATTCAGCCCCCTCAACCGGCGAACATCAGCTTCCTGGGGTGCTGGATATCGGCGAGGCCGGAACCCTGCTCGGAGTAGAGGTAGATTTCACCGGTGCGTCCTCCCTCCGGCTGCCCTCGGCGGGCGTCACCCCTCCAGAGCACGACCGTGAGGACGCCTCCTGCTATGTGGAACTGGCGAAGGCGCCCGAAGACGGACAGGTCCGCAGCGTGCCCGTCACGGTCCGGGTGCTGACCGCCGGACAAGGCACCATCGTGGTCTTGGAGGTGCCTCGCCGCGGTCACGGCTACGAAATTTCCTACCCCAGCGGTAACCGCTGATGGGCCCCTTCCCGGCTCGGCGAGCCGGGTCCTCAGCCGCTGGTGCCCTCCTCGTCCGCCTGCAAATCAGCAATGACGGCTGAGGCGCGGTCGTGGGTGGACCGCAGCACGAACAGCTCGTGCTCAAAGGTCGCCACGGATCCCCAGGCTCCATAACCGGGTCCGGCCGGTTTGGCCATCGCCCGGATGCCCTCGTCCTCCAGCACCTGGAGCCAAAGCTGGGCGACCGGCTCGTTCGGTGCCGTGGCCAGGAAGACGACCGGCTCGTCGGCCGGCTGGGCCACCATACGAGACGGCGCAGGGGGTGGCTCCGCTTGCAACGGCTGCCGGCACGCTGGACACCGCTCAGCCCAATCCTCGAAGGCGCCGTCGCCAGCGGGGCAGTAACGCGTCACGGTCCGGCTCCTTTGCCTGGCGATACGATGACTGGTCGAGAGTCTACACCCCCGGTGCCGTCTCGCCCCCTTGTCGGCCCGCTCAGGCATAGCCATGCCGTCCTTCGAGACAAACGAGGCAAGGGACTCCACCGGGGTGGACAGTGCAAGGAGCCCCGCCGGCACGCACCACCCGTGACGCTACGCGACCGGCCTAGCGTGGCACAAACCATGCATCCGGCGGGCAGCGTCACGTCGCGCACCACGCCAGAGCGGCGAGGCCTCAGCCGCTCCTGCACCACGGGGCTGGCTGACGCGGAGGGATGGCGCACCACGGACGACAACGCATCGACAGGCGAGACCGCAGCGGGCGGACTCCGGAGGTTCCTACATGGCCGGGTTGGGAATAGGAGGCGCCTCGGGTGTCCTCGAACGAGATCTTGACAAGCCCCGCACACCAAAGCGGAGCGTGACCCGGTCGTCGGAGCTACCTCGCCGCGGGCCAGTGGGCACGAAGCGAGCGCGCCGCTCCGCGCCTGAACAGCAGCAAGAGCCAGAGCTGATCAAGGACCCGGCCACCTCTGCGGAAGCGGCAGGCCTCCGTTACATCTCGGATACAGGACCTGGGATCACCCGGCGGCGCGCCGGTAAGCACTTCAGCTACCTGGGGCTCGATGGCGCGCCGATCCGTGACCGCGCGGAGTTGGCCCGCATCAAGGTGCTTGGGATCCCCCCGGCCTGGAAGGACGTCTGGATCTGTCCGGATCCCCTCGGCCACATTCAGGCGACCGGGCGTGATGCCAAGGGACGCAAGCAGTACCGCTACCACCCGCGCTGGCGCGAGATCCGGGACG
>JAUJMG010000668.1 GCA_030446955.1 Thermomicrobiales bacterium | reverse complement strand
CCGACCGCACGCCCCGGCCTGGCCAGCGACGTGGTCGCACCCCCGGCCCGACGCTGAGGCGGTCAAGGCACGGCTCTCGGTGGCGGACTACCTCGCCGCACGCGGGGTCGCCCTGGAACGGCACGGAGAGCGGCTGCGAGCGCGGTGCCCCCTGCCCGGCCACGACGACCGCTCCCCGTCGTTTGTGGTCTACCCCGGCGACCGCGGCTGGTACTGCTTCGGCTGTCACCGGGGCGGCGACCTGTTCGTCCTCCACCTGCACCTGACGGGCCGCGACGGCTTCGCGGTGGCGGTGGCGGAGCTGGCGGAGGAGGCGGGGGTGGCGCCGACCGTTAGAAGCACGGAGGCGGTCGACCGCCCGGTGATCCGGCCCGGCGTGACGGTGGCCGCGCCTGGGGGGCGACATCGACGGCCGGCGTTCGTGGAGTTCGTCGGCGGGAAGGCAGTGAAGCGGTGAGCGACCCCACCGCGTTCCAGCCGCTCTCCCTCGACGCGCTGTTCGCGTTGGAGATCCCTGAACCGGACTGGACCGTGGACGGGCTGCTGCCGGAGGGCTCGGCGACGCTGTTGAGCGCCCGCGAGAAGGCCGGCAAGGGGCTGCTGACCATCGACCTGTGCGCCTCGGTGGCGCTGGGCGAACCCTTCCTCGACCGGGCCGTGCGAGAGGGGCCAGCCGTCTACTGTGCCGCCGAGGAGAACGTCCGGGACGTGCGGCAGCGGATCGCAACCCGCCTCGGGGACCGTCGGGACGCCCCGTTCTACGTGCTGCCCCTGGACGGCTCGACCGACGACCGGTTGAAGCTGGACGACGGGGAGGCAATGCAACGGTTGTGGGGGATGGTGGAGTGGCTGAAGCCGGCCGTGGTGGTGCTGGACACGCTGCGGGAGCTGCATGACGGGAAGGAGGACTCCTCCGACGAGATGGGGCCGCTGCTGCGCCCAGTGCGCCAGCTCGCCCACCAAACGAATACCGCCGTGGTGGTCAACCACCATCAGAACAAGGGCGGCGGGTCGCGCGGGAGCACGGCGATCCTGGCGTCATTCGACCAGGGGTGGTGG
The DNA here is from genome assembly GCA_030446955.1 of Thermomicrobiales bacterium. GTDB lineage: Bacteria > Chloroflexota > Chloroflexia > Thermomicrobiales > UBA6265 > LC2-1. The sequence goes on along the minus strand of JAUJMG010000668.1, from coordinate 1,100 downwards.
TTCGGCCGCGACGACGCCGACGACGGCGACGACGCCCCGCCGCGCGGCACCCTCCGGGTGGAGGGCCGAGCCGGGCCGCGCCAGACGCTGCATGTCCGCCTCGGCGAAGGACTGCGGTGGGAGCCGGCGACCCCGGTGATCATGATCGGGGAGGCGGGCATCCGGGACCGGATCCTCAGTCACCTCACTGCCGTCAATGAGGGGCAGACCGCCCACCAGATCGCGGCGGAGCTGCGGGCGGCGCTGAAGACGGTGCAGAACGAGTTGTCCCGGATGCGAAAGGAGGTCCCTTGCCCGGTGGCGTACGCCGGCGCCGGGACCAAGAACGACCCGCGTGTCTACCGGTCGGTGTCCCCGGCTTTCTGGGCCCGCGATCACACCGTCTTGCCAACAGAAATGGTTCCTTCCCATGACGTTCCCCTAGGGGGTCGGGACGGGGGGAATCATTCAGGGAGCGATCGCCCGATCGCTCCCGATCGATCCGGGGCCAATGGGAACCATGCCGGGACCAACGGCAACATGGATCCCGATCGGGAGGAGGACGTGTTTTGACCGCTGCGGCCCTGGTTGCCGAGCTGCGTCGCGCTGGCGCGGTCCTGACCGTGGAGGGCGAGCATCTCCGGGTGAATGCCCCGCGGGGGGTGCTGACCCCCGAGCGAAGCGCGGCCGTCGCCGCCGAGAAGGGCGCCGTGGTGGCATGGCTGATGGCGGAGGCGGACGCCCTGGCCCTGGCCGGCCGAGACGCCGTGCTCGGTGACGACGGCGCCGACCCCGAGCTGCCGGCGGCCGTCGACCCCACGCTGGCCGAGACCGTCGCCAACGCCCGCGCCCTCCACCCCATTGAGCGGGCGGCCTGGCGGGAGGAGATCGTGTCAGGTCTGAGGTGGGCGGAAGCGGGGCACGCTCCCGACCCGAACCTCGCCCACGACCTGGCCGCCTTGCGGGTCCTGGTCCCACCGGGAAGGTGCCTGAGGTGCGACGCCCCCTGTCCCGCCAACAACCGCTACTGGTGCATCAACTGTTCCGTCAAGGAGGCAAAGGCGAAGGAGGTGAAGGGATGAGCATCGTCATCAGGTGCCGCCGGTGCGGCCGGGAGTTCG
>JAUJMG010000667.1 GCA_030446955.1 Thermomicrobiales bacterium | reverse complement strand
CCGACCGCGTCGTCCTGCCAGGGCGTGCCCTCCGCGGTCGGGACGAACCGGCTCCGGCTGTTCCCCGAGCACTCCAGGAACGCCGTAACGGTGCGCCGCGGCATCGCCTGGAGATCCGCCAGCGAGAGGGTCAGTTCCCGCTCGACCAGGCCGCCGATGCGCAGTCGCCACCTCTCCGGGGCAATGATCGGGGTCGGCCCGTTGGAGCGGACAAAGAAGCGGTCATTCGGAACGACTAGTCCGTCCAGGTCCGCCAGCAACTCCGGCGGCGTGCCGAGGTTGGTCGTCCCATACGGGGTCAAACGCGGATCCTTGTCACCGAACGCCGCCGGCACCTCGTTTGAGGGTATCTGGTCGCCGGGATCAACCCGCACCGCCGTCGCTTCGCCAATCTGGTTGCCGTCCACTGCCACCGGTCCTTTCCGTCCCGCCCCGTCGCGCGTTAGGGGAAACCAACGTTGGGGCTGCCACGTGGATCGAGTGTACCGCCCAGCGAGACGTCGCCGCTTCAGCTCCCTTGGGAGGGTGCGGGGCAGAGATGGGCCACCACGTGCCGCGCCAACCCGGCGAGGTCTGGCAGGATCTCCACGGCCGCCTCCGGGAGCGCCGCGCCCACCAGCCCGACGACGATCTCCGCCTGGGATGGGTCAATCTCCAGCCCCAGCGCCCCGTCAGGCGCGAGGAAGCGGGGCGCGTCGTCGATCAGGCGGCGGATCAGATCGAGCCCGTCCGCCCCACCATCGAGGGCGAGGACGGGCTCCGCGTCAAGATCTGGGTTCGCCTCCACCTGATCTGGCCGCAGGTAGGGCAGGTTCGCCAGCAGCAGATCGACCGGACCTCCGCACCACGTCACCAGGTCACCGCGCACGAAGCAGACCCGATCACGCACACCGTGCCGGTCACAATTCCGTATCGCAACAGTCAGAGCCACTCCCGAGACATCCACGGCGATGATCCGACCGCACCATCCCGTCCGCAGGTGCGCGCCGACCGTCACTGCGATCGCACCGCTCCCGGCCCCAACATCCAGAACCGTCCCCGTTGGGCGCTCCGTCAGCCACTCCAGAGCCCACTCGACGAGCAGTTCCGTCTCCGGGCGCGGCACTAGCACGCCGAGCCCCACCGCGAAGTCCAGGCCCATGAACTCTCGCACGCCGGTCAGGTACGCGACCGGTTTTCCCGCCACCCGCTGCGCTACTAGGTCTTCAAAGGCAGTCTCCGCTGTCACGGGGAGCGGATCCCGTAGTCGCAAGAAGAGGCCCGTCCGGTCCAACCCCAGAACGTGGCGCAGCAGCACCTCCGCATCGAGGCGCGGTGTCTCCCGGCCGGCTGCTTCGAGCCGGGCACTTGCGGCGCTTAACGCTTCTGCGATGGTTCGTTCCGACACGGTGTCGAACTCCGCACGGTTGGCATCGTCTTGGCCGTCCAGCCCGGCCCGACACGGCATCATTTGAGCACGATACCCCGGAACCCGCGAAGCGCCCGGAACAGTGGCACCGGCCGGCCTTGGCACGGCGGCGTTCGTCGCTATGATGGGGCCAGGGGCGGTCAAGGGTCTACCCGCGTCTCAACCACGGATCCTTGGAGGGAGCGACTATGTGTTCACCGCAGGCCATGGCGACGGTGCAACGGGCGATCACCCGGCGGCGGTTCATTGGCGCGGCAGGATCGACCGGCGCGCTGGCGGTGCTCGGTGGAGTAGGGCGGCCGCAAAGTGCCGCTCTTCAGGGAGCAGCGACCCCCGGCGCGACGCCCGTGATCACTCCCCTGGGTACCCCGATCGCCACGGGCTGCTTCGGCAGCGTGCTCGACCTGACGCATACCATCACGCCGGACTTCCCGGTGTTCCCCGGCAGCGAGCAGTTCCAGGCCAATGTGCTGGTCACTGTGGAGCAGGATGGGTTCTACAAGAACCAACTTGTTCTGGACGAGCACACCGGTACCCACATGGACGCCCCGGCCCACTTCGACGCCAACGGCGTGACGGCGGACATCTTGCCAGTGGCCAACTTTGTCGCCCCGCTTGCCGTGATTGACGTGATGGCCAAGGTTGCGGCGAACGACGACTACCAGGTGACGGTGGACGATATCCTGGGCTGGGAGTCCGAGAACGGCACGCTGCCGGAGGGGGCATTCGTGGCGATGCACTCCGGGTGGGAGAC
>JAUJMG010000666.1 GCA_030446955.1 Thermomicrobiales bacterium | reverse complement strand
AAGTGAACGTGGTGGTTACCGTTTGGTTACGGCTGGGTAAACAAGCTGGCAAAGGGGGGGCATTAGGGCGGTGAATAGGTCGCCAACGGACCACGGCTGATTGGTCTGGCTCCTCAAGGTTGAGGCGTCCCGGCCTTCAGCGAGGTCCGCTCGAGAATGCCAGGCATGGCCGCGGCGGAGGGACCCGAGTTCTCTATCCTCTCGGCAGGGTCTATCGGGCTGTCGAGCGCATCCCCTCACCCTGCTGTCCCGTCTGAATGCGGGCCGCCGTGCTCTTTCCGCCTCTACAGGCAGTGCGGCTCAAGGATTGGTGAGGCTGAGGCTGACGGGTCAACACCCTCACGTGGGGTAAGCATTGGCGAACCGGTATAGCGGTGGCGAGGGCCAGTGCTGACCGACACCCGGTCTCGAACCCGCAGGGAGCGTACGCGGTATCGCGGGGTGGAGAGGGTGCGTGGGTGAGTGCGGCGGGTCCGGGGGGGTGGTGCGCCGGTGAGGCTTACCCGCCTGGTGCGTCTCGTCGGCTCAGATCACCGGCGGCCGACCAAGCGGTAGCCGATCCCCCAGACCGTCTCGATGTAGCGCGGCTGCTCGGCATCGTCCCCCAGTTTCTTGCGCAGCCGCCGGATAAACACCTTGACGTAGCCGGCACTGGCGATCCAGTCCGGTCCCCACACCCGGGAAAGCAGGAGATCGTTGGGGACCACGGTGCCGGCATGGCGGGCCAAGACCTCCAGCATCCGGTATTCCTTGGGGGTGAGGGTGACGACCTGACCGGCAACCTGCACCTCGTGGAGGGCGAAGTCGATGACCAGGTCGTTGCTAACAAAGCGATCCTCCTGAGGACCGGTCGGCGCCGACCGGCGTACCAGGGCGCGAAGCCGGGCCTGGAGCTCGAGCGGATCGAACGGCTTGGTCAGGTAGTCATCGGCCCCCAGATCCAGGGCCTGCACCTTGTCGACCGTCGCGTCGCGGACCGTGAGCATCAGGATCGGCACCTGCGAGACTTCCCGGATCCGTCGGCAGACCTCGAGACCGTTGGGTGGAGGCATCTGGATGTCGAGGATGACCAGGTCGCTCGGTTCGTCCAAGAACTGCCGGATCGCCTCGGTGCCGCTGCCCGCGATCCGCACATCGCAATCGGGCCAGATCATGCGCGCGCTGTACGTCACGATCTGCGCCACATCCGGGGCATCCTCGGCGACCAGGAGCCGCACCGTCATGTCGTGCCTCGTTCTTCGACACTGGGGAGAGCAACGTGGAACGCGCAGCCATGACCCGGTGCGCTCTCGACCCAGATTCGGCCGCCGTGCCGCTCGACCAACTCTTTCGCGATCGCCAGACCCAGCCCCGAACCGCCGTTCGAATTGTTCGGGGCGAGGCGGTGGAAGGGCTGGAACACCGCCTCCAGCTCCCCGGTCGGGATGCCGGGACCGTCGTCGTGCACCGTCAGGCGGACCTTGCCGTCGATCTCCCGGCCGATGATCGTGACGCGGGTACCAGGCGGTGTGTGCCGGTGGGCGTTGGCCAGCAGGTTGAGCACCGTGCGCTCAAGCCACCGCCGGTCGCCGTTGACCGGCAGCGGCCGGGGCAGGTCGATGGCCAGCTCCTGCCCCTTTTCCCGCAGCAGAGGATGGACCCCCGCCACCGCCTCGACCACGATCGCGCGCAGATCGAGAGGCACCCGCTCCAGGAGGAGCGTCCCGACCGCGAGTTGGTTGACCGTTAGCAGGTCGTCGATCAGCCCGTCGAGGCGGTCGGCGTTGCGCCGGGCGTTGCTTAGCAAGTCCACCTCAGCGGGACCTAACTGCCCGCCTACCGCCAGCTCCAGCAAGCCGACCGCGGCGCGCACGGAGGTGAGTGGGGTGCGCAGGTCGTGGGAGATCGAGGCGACGAAGGCGCTCCGAAGCCGATCTAGCTCCGCCAGCCGCGCGGCCTCATCCTGCTCCCGTACCAGTTGCTCCTCGATGACCCGCCGCCCGATCGCCGCGGCGAGCACGTGGGCGACCGCCTGCAGGAAGTGGACCTCGTCATCGAGGAAGTCGCGCCGCGTCGTCGATTCGACGCTCAGCACGCCCCAGGGGGCGTCGTGGTCATGGATGACGACGCTTGCGCTGCTCATCACGCCGGGCTCCCGGAGCAGGTCCGGCACCCGAAACCGCG
>JAUJMG010000665.1 GCA_030446955.1 Thermomicrobiales bacterium | reverse complement strand
GCGCACACCAAGTTCGACCGGATCGCCGCCGTCCACCAGACCAGCGTCGAAGCGTTCCTCGGCCGCGTCCCGGAGCAGCCCTACGACTTCGTGATCCTGGACCCACCCTACCGCGACCCGCAGATCATCCCCACGCTGGAACGCCTCGGCCGCTCCGCCCTCGTCGCCCCCGGCACGATCGTCGTCATCGGCCACGCCCCCTACGTCCGCCTCCCCGAAGCCCTCCCGCCCCTGCGCCAGCTCCGCCAGCGGTGCCACGGCGACTCCTGCTGGGCGATCTACGAGGTCGAAGCCGCCGAAAGCGAGGCCGGATGAAGACTGCGCTGCACGACGACGAGGAGCGTGCGAAGTACCTGGAGCACAGCGCCGACTTCCCCTTGGAGTCGATTCGGGACGATGAGTATCTCGGCGCCGCGATCGCCAAGATCGACCAACTGATCGACCGCCCCGCGCTCTCCCCCGGCGATGAGGTCTACCTTTACGCGCTCACCGATCTGGTCGAGTTGTACGAGACTGAACACATCCCGATGCCGGAAGTGCGCGGCGTCGACCTCCTACGCTTCCTGATGGAGGCGAACGACATGCGGCAGAAAGATCTCGTGCCGCTCCTCGGCAGCAAGTCGACCGTGTCCGAGGTGCTGAGCGGCAAGCGCCCGCTCACCCTGGCGCACATCACCAGGCTGAGCGAGCGCTTCAACCTGCCCGCCGATGTCTTCATCGACCGCACGCCAGCAGACTGAGCGGGTAGCGAAGGGAAACGGGCAGCGATGCACAGTGAGCAGGATGTGCCCTCAACCGCCATGGATGCCCTGGTAGATGTCGGCGCCTACCGTCTCGCTTTTAGGCAGGCTGGCAGGGGCAACCCATCAGTGATCCTGGAAGCCGGCATGAGTTGCGGAAAGGAGACATGGGATCGGGTATTCGGGCCGGTAGCCGGGTTTGCGCGCGTGTGCAGCTATGACCGCGCCGGCATCGGCGCGAGCGACCCCGCCCCGACACCACGGACAGGGCAGGAGGCAGCCGCCGATCTGCATGCTCTCCTCACCGGGGCGCAGGTTCCGAGGCCGTACGTCCTCGTGGGACACTCGTTCGGTGGCCTGTTGGTGCGGCTGTATGCAGATCAACACCGAGAGCAGGTGGCAGGGATGGTCCTGGTGGACGCGACACACGAAGATCAGTGGTCGCGTGCCTTGCGGCGATTGCCGCCGGAAACGCCTGACGAGATGGAGGGACTCAGACGGTGGCGCCAGATCGTGACCGAGCGGATCAACGACCCGACAGCGACCCCCGAGGGGTTCCTGACGGGAGCCACGGCAGATCAGGTACGGGACGTAGCGCCGCTTGGGGGCCTGCCCCTCGTCGTACTCACGGCCGAGCGTCCATTACCACGCCGCGAGGAGGTCATAGACGACCCTGACGCCCATGCCGAAGCCCTATGGTGGGAGATGCGACAGGAGGTACGGGGCGACCTCGTGCGGCTCTCCCCACACGGCACCCATGTGGCTGCCAGAGCGAGCGGGCACTTTATTCAGCAGGATGAACCCGATCTGGTGATCGCTGCGATTCGTCGGGTGGTCGAGGAAGCGCGGCAGGGGTGATGAGCCTCTACTCGTCCCGGCTTCGTTACGCCGCCCACTCCATCTCGTCGCGGGATTAGGGAGCCCGCGCGTGGGCTACCCCACACGGACATTCACGGACAAATCGCAAGGCGGCGCTGCCTGCGATGCGGTGATGCCTTGAAGTCCGACTACGCCAGGTCTCGTCCTCATCGCCCCCACGCCCGTTATCCGCCACCCGCCCCGCGGCCCGACGCCCGTTGCGGGAGCCCGATCGCGCCTCCGCCGCCAGTATTCGGCATGCCGGGCAGCGCAGCCCTACCATCCGCCCCTACCGGGGTGAGACCAGCGACGACGCGCAACAATTCGTCCCGGCTGATAACTGTGCTGCCAGCACTGTGCTCCGCTCGGACGGCGTAGCCCTCGCCGGCCTCGGACCAGAAGACCCCGATGGGGGGCGCACCGGCGGTTGTCACAAGCCTGCCCGGCACGCCACGCACCAGCACGGGCTCTTCCGTTGTTGGCGGAGAGCTGTTTCCGCCACCGAACGTGAAAGCGAGGAGGTCTCCACCATCGCCACGGTAGACCACGCCGTAGAAGGGGCCGTTCA
>JAUJMG010000664.1 GCA_030446955.1 Thermomicrobiales bacterium | reverse complement strand
ACCAGCAACAGCAGCATCAGTGGCCGGTTGCGGGCGATGTCCCTGAGCCCGCCGAACAGGGACCGGGGCCGCCGTTCCGCCAAGGGCGGGATGCCGGCCACGAAGAGGAACGTGAGTGCCAAACACACGGCGTAGGCGCCAAGCACGAGGGAGGAGACCCGATCCCCCATGAGCCGGCCGACGACGAGCACCGTGGCCATGAACCCGAGCGATCCCCAGACACGCAGCCTGCCATAGGATTGCCCGAGTCGCTCACTGGTCGTGACCCCATAGCTGTCGAGAAGGGGAGCGACGGGCACGACGGCGAAGGCGAGCATGGCCATCAATGGCAACAGGGACGCGAACTCCGCGACGCGTGACGCGGCCAGGGCCAGCAGCGTGGCAAGCAGCAGCGCAACGCGAAGAACCAGGCGGTGGATCGCCAGGGAGTCTGAGACCGCCCCCCAGAGTGGGCCGAATACCGCAGTCCCCACGGACGGAAGGGCCGTGAGGACACCGATCTGGAAGCCGCTGAACCCCAGGCTCCGGAAGTACAGCGCCGTGAACGGGGTCAGCGCCCCGATCGCGGCGTAATACCAGAAGTAGCCGCCACGAACGTGCTGGCTGGAGCGCCGCCAGGTTGGTGTCGCACGTTGTTCCGTTGCACCGGGGTCATCGCGCTCGATGATCACCTCCCTTCCCATACCGGCACTGTCCATCCTCTCCCCTGGGACCAGACCCTGAGCCGGTAGCATAGGCGATCGGACATCACCTCGCCCGTACCTTGACACGCTGACGGAGAGCGGCGGCGAACGGGACAACGGCCACCGCCGGTCGGGGCAGCGCACCCCACTCCGGGTCAGGTAAGGAGCCCTCGTTGTGGCCTGGGGAGGTCGAAGGCGCGGGCCCCGCCTTCAACGGCGGGCGTTCGATCGAGGGGAGAGTGCGGCAGATGGCGGCGGGATGTCCCTGGCTCCATCTGCCCGATCATTGATTGAAGGAGAGCCTTCTACCCAGCCAGGGTTCAATGAGGAATTCGGAAGCGCAGAGGGCCAGCCTCTCCTCAGTTCCGAGATGCTTGGAAGTGCTGGTCAGGACCTCGATCCTACCGGGGCGGGCGCGGCGGCCTTGGCGCGCCGCTGCTTCGTGAGTGACGCGAGTGGTAAGCCACCCGCTCCTTGCGCACCAGCTCGTCCAGCGGGGCCATCAGCGCGTTGGACAGCTCGGCCGAGAGCCGGAGCTGCTCCCTGACCTCGTCCGATTGCGGCGCGCGGGACAGCACCGGCATCGCCGCCGCGAACACCTGACGGGATTCGCCGAACCGCCCTTCGCGGTCCAGCCGGATCGCCTCCCGGTGCGCCTTCGCCGCCTCTTCCAGCGCCAGCGCTTCCGCAACCTTGGGATCCTTGGGGAACGCCGCCGCCTCGACCGGATCGACGCACAGCAGCGGGTCGGTATCGAGCACCGTCGTCCTCCGCTCCTGCGTGCGTGGATCGGTCCAGTCCAGCCGCGCATGGGCGACGAGGGCCCCGCTTGCGCCAGGCTTGCTCGTGACCGTAAACAGCAGTGTCAGAACGTCCTCCGAACGCAGGCTCCGGAGATCGACCGTGTGCGTCCTGCTCACCCGCTCGACCGGGAAGGCGTTGACCAGGCGTGCCCTCAACCCCTCCGGCCAGGTCAGCTCGAGGGTCGGTTGCAGCGCGACCGCATCCAGCAGGTCGCCGATTTCCCCGGCGAAGAACCCGGCCAGCTCCGACGCCTGTGCGGCGAAGGCGAAGGTGCCGCCACCCGCCTCGACCATGCCGCTCAGCAGGAACTCGTCAAACCCCCTGCCGAGCCCGATCGCGCTCGTCGAGATCCCGCGCGTTCGCAATTGCGCGGCGTGATGGGCCAGCTCGACCCCGTCGGTGATGCCCACATTGGCCAGCCCATCGGTCACGAGGATCGAACGCCGAACGCGGCCCTCGCCGGCCGGTTCATGCGTCCGCTCGGCCGCCGCCAGTTGCTGGCAGGCCATCAGCCAACCTCCGGAGAGATACGTCGTGCCTCGCGCGTCGATCGGACCGAGCGCCGCCCGGAGCCTGGCCTTGATCCCCGGGGTCGCGAACGCCAGCGGCTGCACCGTTTCCAGGTGGTCATCGAAGGCGACGACGGCGATCCGGTCCCGCTCATCGAGATGATCGATCGCGG
>JAUJMG010000663.1 GCA_030446955.1 Thermomicrobiales bacterium | reverse complement strand
ACGCCTGGTTCGCCGTCACCCGTACCGTGCTGTCCATCCCGGCGTCGTCGGACACGGTGGAGCAGCTCATCGTCGACCGCTGGTCGATCCTGGCCAACGTGAGTGGAGAAGGTGAGCTGCCCAACCTGCTTCGCTTCGTCCCCGAGCTGAAAGCGCTCAACGGTCATGATGTCGGTGCCCTGTGGTCAGCGATCGAGGCACACCGGGCGTCCTTGGTCGAGGGCCCACCCAGCGGGCCAGCTGAGCGTGACCTCGTGGGACCAGAGTGGGACGTGTTCACCCACCCGGCCACGGCACCGGTGGGTGACAGCTTCAAGCTCGTGGCCACGAGAGAGCCGGATGGCTTCGACGCCTGGTTCTCACCGACGGTCCTCGTCGAGAGGCTGCGGGAGGTCAGCGCCCTGGTCGGCTTCACCCGCATCGACGGGCCCGACGCCGAAGCCCGCAACGTGGCCCCCATCTCTCGCCACCGACCGAGTTGGGTGCCAGCAGCACAGAGCCGGGGTGAAGGGATCTTCCTGCGCCTGCGTGAGGACCGCGTGGTCGAGTGGGAGGACCGGGTCTCGGGCACCCCCCGAATGGAAGCGCTCCGGCTAGCGCACCACGACTGGCGCAAGCGCCGGGGACTGGATCCGGCTGCCTTCTGGCCCGGCGAGCGGTACGTGCTCCTGCACACCCTCTCCCATGCCCTCATCAACGAGCTGGCGCTCGAGTGTGGGTATTCGGCGGCGTCGGTTCGGGAGCGGATCTACGCCAACGAGCCCGGTGGTGAGAGCCCGCCGATGGCCGGGATCCTTCTCTACACCGCTGCCCCCGACGCCGAGGGAACCCTCGGCGGACTCGTCAGCCTGGGTCGTCCCGAGTTCGCCGGGCCCGTCCTCACCCGGGCCTTGCGACGCATGGCCCTGTGCACGTCCGACCCGATCTGCGCTAGCCATTGCCCGGGCGAGCATGAAGACGTGCTCCATGGCGCCGCCTGCCACGCCTGCCTCTTCGTGCCCGAAACCTCCTGCGAGCGCGGCAACCGCTACCTCGAACGTGGTGTCTTGTGCAGGACCCTCGCGGGCGCCGGCATCGGCTTCCTGGAGTCGTAGCCGCAGGTGCCGGGCGACGACCCCCTGGTGGCGGCGGTACGGCGGGCCGCAACAGAACTGCCGTCCGGCCAGCTTCGCAAGCTCGCCGATGCCATTGCCAAGCACGGCCAGCCGAGCGCCCTTGCCCGCCACGGGATCGTGAACGCCGTGCCCACCGCCGTGTTCCGTCACCACGCTGCCGCCATCTGTGAAGCATGGATCAGGACGGGGACGGGCGACCCACCCATGATCGGCAGAGGGATCGCGTTGTCGGTGCGGGCCGCAGCCGACGCCGTGCTGGACGTCCGTGGCGAGCAACACGTCTCGGTCGTGTGGACGGGGCCCGCCAGCTACGAGGTGCCCGTAAGGGCCACGAGCGCAGTGCTGGCCGAGGTGATCGAGGAGGCGAGGAAGAGCTTGATCGTTGTTAGCTTTGCCGCTTACAGGGTCGTGGCCGTTGTCGATGCATTGCGAGCCGCCGCCGAGCGCGGCGTCGAAGTACGTCTGGTGCTCGAGTCAGTGATCGAGTCGAAGGGCAAGCTCTCCCACGACGCCAAGGCGGCGTTCGACGCTCTCGGCTCCACCGTGTCGTTCTACGTCTGGCCAGCCGAGTTGCGGGTCTCTCAGGGCGGCGGCCATGCGGCGATGCACGCCAAATGCGCGGTGGCCGATCGCAGGAAGGCTTTCGTCACCTCCGCCAATCTCACCGGCGCCGCCATGACTGACAACATGGAACTCGGCCTCGTCATCCGGGGCGGCGACGTCCCGAAGCGCATCGCCAACCACTTCGAGGCGCTCATCGGAACCGGCGTGCTCAAGGTCCTTGCTGAGCTAGACAGGTAGCTTGCACCCAAGACTTCTCTTCACGATGAGGCAGGTCTCCAGATCTCATCCGGTCAGTTGACCTAGCGACCGTTCGGCAGGAAACAGGTAAGCCTGGGCCCAGCTCAGCCTGCTACTGCCCGAGCTCATATCACCTGGACCACTCAACAGGGGCCTCACGCTATATGCCCAACTCCAGGCCCGGCGGCTCGATGGCGCGGGCTCGTCCAAGGCTTCGGTCGAGTCGTTCGCACGCCTGCGCCACCGCTCGGCC
>JAUJMG010000169.1 GCA_030446955.1 Thermomicrobiales bacterium | reverse complement strand
ATCTGCTCCCCCTGCCCGATCGGGCAGCGCTGGTCCGCCTCGCCGTGGAGGATCAGCGTCGGCGTCCGCACCCGGTGGGCTAAGCGCGAGGGCGAGTGGGCGGCGTACCACTCCCGGCCCTCGTGGGGCGGTGCTCCCCACTGCAACTCCCCGAAGACGTGGCCGATGTCGCTGGTGCCGTAGAACGATTCCAGGTCGAAGACCGGAGCGCCGCAGACGGCCGCCTTGAAGCGGTCGGTCTGGCCGATCGCCCAGGATGTCATGAACCCCCCGTAGCTGAAGCCGACGATGCCGAGCCGCTCCGGGTCGGCGTAGGGGCGTTCGAGCACAGCATCCACGACCGCCATCAGGTCCTGGAAATCCTCGCCGCCCCAGTCGCCCGTCACCTGCTGGGTGAACTCTCGTCCGTAGGAGCTTGAGCCGCGCGGGTTGGAGAAGACGACCAGGAAGCCGTTGGTCGCCAGGCACTGCTGCACGCCGTTGAACCGGTAGCCGTAGAACCCGTTCGGGCCGCCGTGGACATCCAGCACTACCGGATACCGCTTCGTGGGGTCGAAGCCGGGCGGCTTGAGCAGCCACGCCTCGACGACGTACGGCTCGCGTCGCACCTCGATCCTCTCCCACGTTGCCGCCGGCGACTCCCGCAGCACCTCCTCGTTGCCGCGGGTGATGATCTGCGTCTCCCCCGTCTCGCGGTCGAAGACCGCGATCTCCCCGGTCGCCTCCAAACTCCCGTGCCCCTGGACCACGTACCGCTTCCCGCCGTCGACGCTCATCCCCACGTTGATCGCTTTCCACGCCTGGGTCGTCTCGATCTCGCCGCCCTCCACGTCGATGACGTGCAGCCCGCTCGCCCCCGCCTGGATCGCATGGAACAGAGCCCGCCGGTCGTCCAGCCAGACCGGCTGCGAGGGCGGCGTGATCGTCGGGAACCCGGCGTCCGGCAGGCAGGCGAGGTCGTCGGTCAGCCTCCGAATCTCCCCGGTAGCCACGTCGTAGAGAAAGAAGTCGAGTTGCCACGTTCGCCCGGGCTCGCCCGCAAAGAGGATCCGGCCTCCGTCGGGCGACCAGGACCAGACGCCCACCACCCCGGACACCGGGCCGACGAGATCGACCCCGCCCGTGGTGACGTCGATCAGGCCGAGCTGGGAGTACATCCCGTTGTGGTTCGGGACCTGCACGGCCAGCCGGAGCCCGTCCGGGGACCACTGCGGACTGTTGTGGTCGACCGGGTCGTGGGTCAGCATCCGCCGCTCGCCGCTCGCCGCGTCCACCAGAAAGACCTGCGTCCGGGTGTCGCCCAGGTACCCGTCGCCCCGGTTGTCCTGCTTGTAGTCGATCCGCCGGGTGACCCGGACCCGGGGCGGCGTTCCCTCCGGCGGCGGCGCTCCTTCTGGGTTCTCCGGGTCGAACGGGGAGGTGAAGGCGATCGTCCGCCCATCCGGGGACCAGGCGAGGTCGCCGATCGGCCGCCAGGAGCGCGTAACCTCCCGCGCCTCGCCGCCGTCGAGCGGCAGGACGAAGAGCCCGGTCTGGTCCTCCCCAATGCGGTCGGAGACAAACGCGATCCGCGTCCCGTCCGGCGACCAGCGGGCGCTGCCGTTCCGCTTCCCGGTCCAGGTCAGGCGGCGCGCCTCCCCGCCGTCGATCCCGCACACCCAGAGCTGACTCCCGACCTTCTTCGTCTCCCGGTCGATCTCTCCCCGCGAATAGACGACGCGCGTGCCGTCGGGCGAAACCTGGGGGTCGGAAGCTACGACCAAATCGTAAACAAGACGCTCAGGCGAGAGCGGGCGCGTCATCTCGGCTCCTTCCAACCCGCGGCGGGTCCATGCCGCACTGACCCGGACTGCACCGGGCGAGCATATCGGCACCCCGCGCCGGAGGCAAACAGCCGGCCGGGGATGCCGGAAGCGGGTGATGGGTGTGCGATGATCGCCGCACGACGGAGAATCCGGCGCGCGCCGGGGAGCGAAGCGCAATGGGGAGGGCACCGGTGGCAGTGGCAACCGATCGGGAGCAGGTGATCGCCGAGATCGAGCGGGAACTGGCCGACTTTGCCGGGACGGGCGGCGTCGCGGCCAAGCACCTGGAAACCGGCGAGGAGATCCGGATCAACGCCGACGCGACGACCGCGACCGCCAGCACCATCAAGGTGCCGATCCTGATCGAGCTGTATCGTCAGGTCGAGACAGGCGAGGCGAGTCTGGACGGCCGGCTGCGCGTGACGACCGAAACCAAGACCCCTGGCTCCGGCATCTTGCGCGAACTCTCGCTCGGCGTCGAGTTGAGCGTCCATGACCTCGCCACCCTGATGATCGTGGTCAGTGACAACACCGCCACGAACATGCTGATCGACCTGGTCGGGCTGGACCGGGTGAACGCGACTATGGCGGAGTTCGGCTTCCCAACCACGCGCCTCGTGCGCCGGCTCGACTTTCCGGCCATCGGCAAGAACCCCCGCAACCTCGCCGTCACCACCCCGGCTGAGCTGGCGGGCATCATGGAGGCACTGGCGACCGGCCGGATCCTAACTGACGCCAGCCGTGAGGGGATCATGGAGATCATGCGGCGCCAGCACCACCTCAACCTGGTCCCGCGCTACCTGCCCTACAACCCCTACGCGGAAGAGATGGGCGAGCCCGACAACGGCCTCCGGATCGCCAACAAGACGGGCGGCTGGACCGGCCTGCGCGCCGACATGGCCCTCGTTGAATGGCCGGGCACCCGCTACGTGATCGGCATCGTCACCGAGGGGGACCCGGATACCCGGTTTTGGGCCGAGAACGCTGGCGACCGCCTGATCGGGCGCATCTCGCGTCGAATCTTCTCCCACTTCGGCGGCGACGCCCTCCGTGCGGAGACACCACCCCCCGGACCCGCCGAGCTGTAGGTCCCGGGCAGCCCTATGCACCAGCCAGCGGATGCTCCTGCGGATTTGTTCCTTTCTGATAATCGGGGGAGGATGACCGCGCTGATATGGTCACCATGAACAATCTGTCGATTGTTGACAGCACGTTGACCGCTTGATACAAGAGGCACCTTCCCGCTGGCTGGGCGCTTCGCTCCCAAATTGGCGCGACTCGCACCCTTGTCAGCGTAGATCTATCGCGGACCACCCGGGAGGCCTTACCGTCTCCGGCGGCGGCCGGACGACGAACGACCAAAAACCGTTCCCGGACGTAAGGAGGGTACCGGGATCGTCACTGGCACCGGAACGGCCCATGACGCGCTGCCGGCAATGTGCCGGGTCAGCGATGAAGGAGGCAGGCAATTCATGAAGGGATCCAAGCTCTTCCGGCAAATCACGGTCCTCGTCGCGCTCACCCTGGTGATCAGCGGATCCACTACCTTCGCCTCTGCGGCGCGGCTGCAGGACGCTGAGACGCCTGTCCAAGGTGGGACGCTCCGGATGGCGATCAGCGAGGAACCGGATCAACTCGACCCTGCGCGCACCATCGAACTCCTCGCGGCCATCATCATGGACAATGTCTACGATGCCCTGGTGTACATCGGGGACGATGGTCTCCCGAAGCCGTGGGTGGCGGAGTCCTGGACCATCAGCGAGGATGGCAAGACGATCACCTTCAAGATCCGCCCGGGCATCAAGTTCCACGACGGTACTGAGCTTGACGCTGCTGCCGTCAAGTTCTCTTACGACCGCATCCTCGACCCTGGGATGGCCGCCCCCTACAAGTCTTTCCTCGGCACTCTTGAGAAGGTTGAGGCCCCCGATGCGTCGACGGCCGTCTTCACGTTCACCGAGCCGTATGCGCCGTTCTTCACGAATGGGGCTACCATCCCCATCGTTTCACCCGCAGGGGTGGAACAGTTCGGCGATGATTTCGGGCATCACCCGGTCGGGTCTGGGCCGTTCATGTTCGACGCCTGGGATCCCGGCACCAAGCTCCGGTTCGTGCGCAACCCTGACTACGTGAACTATCGAGAGGACGATACGAACAAGGGCCCGGCCTACGTCGACGCGCTCGAGTACAACGTCATCTCTGAGGCCGCGACTCAGACGGCAGCGTTCGAGGCAGGCGAACTCGACCTCCTCACCGTGCCGCGGGAGGACGTGGCCCGGCTCGCCGAGTTGCCCGATGTTGAAATCGTGTCGCTCGAAGAGTCCAACAACATCAACTTCGTCGAGTTCGCGAACCGTCCGCCGTTCAACAATCCGCTGTTCCGCAAGGCGGTTGCTCACTCCATCGATCGCGACGCGATCGCTGAGATCGCCTACCTCGGGAACGCGACGCCGAACCTGTGCCCCATCCCGATCGGCAACGCGGCCTACAACGCGGCGCTTTGCGCGGAGCATGGCTACACCTACGACCTGGAGAAGGCCAAGCAGATGCTCGCGGAGGCGGGCTGGACCGACACCAACGGCAACGGCATCGTCGAGATGGACGGCAAGGATCTGGAGGTCACCCTCTGGAGCTACGCTCCGTACCCCGTCCAGCAGAAGAGCATCGAGATCATTCAGGCCGACCTCAACAAGATCGGTCTCAAGGCTGACATCCAGACGATCGAGTTTGGGGCAATGCAGCCGATGCTCGAGAGCGGCGAGATCGGCATGGACTACATGCGCTGGACCTTTGCCGACCAGTCGATCCTTTCGGCTCTGTTCAAGTCGCCTGGCTGGGTCAATCAGACGAACGACCCGGAGTTGGACAAGCTCCTCCATACCGCCGATACCACCGTCGATCCCGAGCAGCGACTTGAGGCAACCCATGCCGCGATGACGTACGTGCTCAACAACGCCATCATCGCGCCGGTCGTCAGTGACTGGATTCAGACGGGCGTCCGAGCGAACGTCCACAATTACCACTGGGACGCTCTCAACAACGAGCGACTCATCGACGTGTGGCTTTCCGAGTAGCCCTCAGCTAGCAGCCATCAACGTGTAGTGGTTGGCTGTCGGCGCAGATCAGGGGATTGGTCTCCTGGGACTAAGCCGGCAGCCAATCTCTCCCGACCGATCGAGGTGCTCGAGTGGTCGCCTACCTGATTCGTCGCATCGTCATGACGATCCCGGTCTGGTTCGCGATCCTGACCTTGGTCTTCCTGATGCGTCCCTTGGTCCCGGGGGATCCGGTCAAGATCATGTTCTTCGGCCGATCGACCAGCCCTGAGGTGGTGGAGAACATGCGCCACCAACTCGGCCTGGATGACCCGCTCCCGGTCCAGTACGTCCGGTACGTTGGCAACGTCCTCCAGGGGGACCTGGGCACCAGCATCACCACCCGAAAGCCGGTCCTGACCGAGATCCGTGACCGGTATCCGGCAACACTCCAGCTGGCGCTGGGCAGCCTCGCTGTCTCGATGTTGGTTGGACTGATTACGGGCATCCTCGCGGCGGTCTACAAGGATTCGCTCATCGACACGCTGGCGATGGTGTTCGCCATGGCGGGGATCTCCATGCCAGCGTTCTGGTTCGGCCTGGTCATGATCTACTTCTTCTCCGTCAGGCTGGGCTGGTTCTCGGTGATCCCGGACGGCTCGCTGAAGTCCCTCACCTTGCCCGCGGTCACGCTCGGCCTCATTGCCTCATCGGTCGTGGCGCGGCTGGTCCGCTCGTCGATGCTCGAGATCCTGGGCCAGGACTATATCCGGACGGCGCGGGCCAAGGGGCTACGCGAGCGTGGCGTCTTGCTACGCCACGCCCTAGGCAATGCGATGATCCCAGTGGTGACAATCCTTGGCCTGCAGTTTGGCGGCCTCCTCAGCGGGGCCTTCATCATTGAGGCCGTCTTCGCCTGGCATGGGATCGGCGAACTCGCGGTCAATGCCTTCGCAAAGCGGGACTTTCCCTTGATCCAGGGAATCGTCCTCGTTGTCGCGACGACCTACGTGCTCGTCAACGTCTTTGTCGATATCCTCTACGCCTTCCTCGACCCACGGATCAGCTACTCATGAGTAGCGCGGTGCTCTCCGCGGGGGTCGCGCCGCGTCGACCGTCGGCGCGGACCGGACCGCGTGCGTTCGGACGGGAGCTCTTCAGGCGGCGACAGGCTCAGTTCGGCGGCTTCATCGTCTTGATCCTGGTCCTCGCGGCGATCTTCGCACCAATCCTTGCACCGTATGATCCGTACGAGCTGCGCGTGGGGCCGATCAAAGATCCCCCCTCGTCAGCGTATCCGTTTGGGACCGACGATCTCGGTCGCGACATGCTCAGCCGCATGATCTACGGCTCACGCATCACCCTCCAGATCGGTACCATCAGCGTTGCCCTGGCGCTGAGCCTTGGTGTCCTGATCGGGATCGTCTCCGGCTACTACGGCGGCTGGGTCGACGCGGTGTTGATGCGTTTCGCCGACGTCATGCTCGCCTTTCCCGGGTTCCTGCTGGCGATGGCCATCGTCGCTGTCCTCGGACCAAGCCTCACCAATGCGATGATCGCCGTCGGTCTTGGCTCCTTCTCCGGGTTCGCCCGGATGGTTCGCAGTTCTGTTCTCTCTGTGAGGGAGACAGAGTACGTGACCGCCGCGCATGTGTTGGGTGCGACGCCGGGACGCATTATGCGGAGAGCGGTGCTGCCCAACGTGATGGCACCGATCATCGTCCTTGGCTCGCTGGAGTTCCCGTTCGCTGTGCTTACTGCCGCGGCGCTCTCGTTCCTCGGCCTCGGAGCGCAGCCGCCGAGCCCGGAGTGGGGCGCGCTGCTGGTCGGTGGGCGCAACTACATTCGCACGGCGCCCTTCCTCATCAACATCCCTGGAGCGGCGATCTTCCTGACCGTGCTGGCCTTCAACCTGCTCGGCAACAGTCTCCGGGATGTCCTCGACCCCCGCCTCCGGGGCCGCTAGTGTCCGGCTAACGTTTGGATGGCTGAGGTCAGGGAGACGGAATGAACAACGCGCGCCTGAACTGCCCCGGAGTTCGTGGCGAACGCAAGACCATTGATCCCTCCCAACCGGTGAAGCTGCCAGCGCTCCGTGATGAATCATCCTCGACCCAAGCACCGATTTGCGCTTCGGTTGTGGCAAGGGCACCGGTCGCGGATTGATGGCCATCGGTACCGCCACTATCATGAGCATGTGACTGCAACCAGCCGCTCCCGTCCCTTCCCTTCGCCCTACACGCGTCCGCGACTGCTTCTTGGTAAGACGCGGCCGTGACCGCTCATCCCCCGATTGGCTGGCGAACTTGGCTCCTCGCGGCGCGGCCCAAGACGCTGCCGGCGGCCGTGGCGCCGGTCGTCGTCGGGACCGCCATCGCCGCCGCGGACGGGGGCTTCTTCCTCCCTGCGGCGGTCGCTGCCTTCGCGGTCGCGCTCCTGCTCCAGATCGGCGCCAACCTCGCCAACGACGTCTTTGACTTCCGCCGCGGCGCCGACGTCGACCGCCTCGGCCCGGTCCGGGTTAGCCAGAGCGGGCTAATTCCCCCGCAGCAGGTGCTCCAGGCGACGAGTCTGGTTCTCGGTGCCGCGATGCTGGTCGGGGCCTACCTGGTCTGGCGCGGCGGCTGGCCGATTCTGCTCCTCGGTCTGTTGGCCATCCTCTCCGCGCTTGCCTACACCGGCGGCCCGGCGCCCCTCGGCTACCACGGCCTGGGGGACCTCTTCGTCTTCCTCTTCTTCGGCGCGGTCGCCGTCGCCGGCACCGCCTACGTCCAGACGCAGGAGCTCAGCCGCCTTGCCGTGGCCGCGTCGATCCCGGTCGGCTGCCTCGCCACGGCCATCCTGGTCGTCAACAACCTGCGGGACGTCGAGACCGACCGGGTCGCCGGCAAACGGACCCTCGCCGTGCGCCTCGGTGCCCCCGCCACCCGCGCCGAATACGCCCTGCTCTTGGCTGCGGCCTACCTGACGCCGCCGCTGCTGTGGCTCACCGATCTGCTCTCGGCCTGGTGGTGGCTGCCCTGGCTGACCCTGCCGCTTGCCGCCGCCCTCGTCCGCCGTGTTGCTCGGGAAACCGGCCTCGCCCTCAACGCCCGTCTCGCCGGCACGGCCCGCCTTCAGCTCCTGTTCGGCCTCCTTTTCGCCGGGAGCATCTTGCTGTGAGCGGCCCTTCCTCGGACGGCCCCCGCCCCGGTGCGCTCCGTCCCTCCGGGGACGTCCAGGCTATGTTCGGCCGCATTGTCCGCCGCTACGACACCGTCAACCGCCTCATGACGGGCGGTCGGGACGTTGCCT
>JAUJMG010000168.1:5202-8143 GCA_030446955.1 Thermomicrobiales bacterium | reverse complement strand
AGGCTGGAGAAGAGGCTCGGCAGGACCGAGCCCGCGACGACCCCTTGAGAGAGCTGGCCGGGATCAAGGGTCACGATCTGGCTGATCTGGAACCCGACACGCAGTGTCCCCCCTTGCTTCGCTGCTTGCTTAGCAACGGCTGCAGGTACAGCTGTCTTCGCCGCAGTAGATTGGGAGGCACCGGCTAGCCCAGCTGCGAACGCCATCGAGCCACTGGCAGCCGCGACCTGGAGCAACGTCCTTCGGCTGACGCGCGGTCCACTGAGGACGCGCCAATCGATCTCTGCCACGGGCATCTCCTCTCGACGTACCACGACACGCATCGTCAGAGGTCCCCGCTTCGTGGTCGGGGGATCCTCTCACCACCCCCCGAGAGAGTCAACACCCCATTCGCCAGTTAACGCTCCCCGCGGATGTGTGCAAGGGCGACATATGGCTGCTCGCACCAGGCAACCTGGGGTGCTACCCTCCGGTCATGGGAAACCCCGGGCCGCCTGAAATTGCCGTTGAGACGACGGGACTGACCAAGCGCTACGGCGAGATCGCGGCGCTGACCGACCTCCACCTAGCGGTGCCGGCGGGCTCCATCTACGGATTCCTGGGGCCGAACGGGGCGGGCAAGACGACGGCGATCCGGCTGCTGATGGGGTTCATCCGGGCCTCGTCGGGGTCGGCGCGCATCTTCGGGCATGATGTCTGGGCGGACGGCGTCGCGGCACGGCGGGATCTCGGATTCCTAGTCACCCCGGACGCCTTCTATCCGGACATGACCGGCGCCGCCCAACTCGACTATCTGGCCCATCTCTCCGGCAAGCCGCCGGTGCTGCGAGACCGGCTGTTGGAGACCCTGGAACTCGGGAAGGACGCGCTGCGGCGCCGGCTCGGCTCCTACTCCAAAGGCATGCGGCAGAAACTCGCCCTCACCGCTGCCTTCCAGCACGACCCAGCGCTGCTGATCCTGGACGAGCCGACCGACGGGCTGGACCCGCTCATCCAGCGCGGATTTGAGGAGCTGCTGCGGGACCTGCGCGAGCGTGGTCGGACTATCTTTATGTCGTCCCACGATCTGGCCGAGGTAGAGCGAACCTGCGAGCGGGTCGCCGTGGTTCGGGGCGGTCGCCTCGTCGCTGAGGAGACGGTCGAGGGGCTGAAGCGACTCCAGCGGCGCACCGTCGAGGTCACGTTCGTCGGGGAAGCGCCGCCGGAGCTAGCGCTAGTGCCGCGGGTGACGATCGTCTCCCGGGAAGGCCGCCGGGTGCGATTGGCCTTCGAGGGGGACCTGAATCCGCTGCTTCGGTTCCTGGCAGGACACGATGTGGCAGATCTAGTCCTGGCCCCGCCGAGGCTGGAGGACGTCTTCATGGCGTTCTACGGGGAGGACGAACGTGGCCCTGGCGGCGCTAGAGGAGCACCGGCCGTTGAAGCGCAAGATGCCGCCACCGAACCCGACCTGGTGATGCGCCGGTGACCGTGCTGCGGATGACGGCGCGGCTGTTACGGCGTGGGTTGGCCGGGCTGGTGGCGCTGCTGTTGGGAGTCGCCGTTTTCGAGTTGGTGAATCCCTTCGTGGCCGACTCATTGGGTGGGCCACAAGGGTTGGAAGGGATTCTCCGGTCCCTCCCGCCGGCGCTCCAGGCGTTCACCAAAAGTCAGCCCGAGTTCATTGCCGTCTCGGGCCTGGCCGGCTATCTCTCGCTCGGCTTCACCCACCCGCTCTACCTGACCCTGGCCTCCGCGGCGCTGGTCGGCTTCGGAGCCCGAACCCTCGCGGGGGAGATGGAACGTGGCACCATCCAACTCGCCCTCTCCCGTCCCATCTCCCGTTTTCAGGTCTACGCGGCGCGGGTGCTCGGGGTGGTAATCGTCGCCGTCGGCCTGGCAATCGCTGGACCCGTAGGGATGCTGCTTGGAATGGGGCTTGCCCAGCCGGAGGGCACCCTGGAGATTCGTTACTTTGTGCCAACTGCCCTCGGCACCCTGCTCCTTTTCTGGGCGATCGGGGGTCTGACACTGCTAGGTTCAGCCGCCTCCAGCACCACGGGCCGGGTCGTCGCCTGGGCCACCGCGGCGCTGGTCCTCTTCTACTTCATCGACTACTTCGCCACCCTCTGGGCGTTTCTGGAGCCTTTGGAGCCGCTGAGCATCTTTGCGTATTACGACCCGTCGCAGTCGCTCGTCAACGGCGCACTGCCGGCCCAGCACATCATCACACTTGGCCTGATTGGCCTCGGTGGAGCGGCTGGCGGTCTATTGGTCTTCCTCCACCGGGACTTGCCGACGTAGGGACCCATTCGCTTGTTCTCGACGTAGTGAGATAGCCTGGGGGAGATGATCCTGGGTCGGTGCGGCTTTGTTCGTGCGACGGTACATCGCGTTCGGCGGCGTGCGGCCGGCCGATCAGCAATCGAAGCAGCGGTACCAAGAGGAGTGCCATGGCCCGCGTGATCGTCTTCGACGTGAATGAGACGTTGCTCGACCTCGGCGCGCTGGATTCGGAGTTCGAACGCATCTTTGGGGACACCACGGCACGCCAGGCCTGGTTCCAGCAGATGCTCCAGTCGGCGTTTGTCTCCACGATCACCGGCGCCTACGCCGACTTCGGGGCGATCGGCATGGCCGCGCTCGACATGCTGGCCGCCCGCCGCGGTATCTCCCTTGGGGACGACGACCGGCAGGCGGTCCGGGAGGGGATGCGCGCGCTGCCGCCCCACCCGGACGTGCGGGAAGGCCTGATGCGCCTGCGCGACAGCGGGCTGCGCCTGGCGACCCTGACCAACTCGACCGCGGCGGTGGGAGACGCCCAGATCGTCAACGCCGGGCTGCGGGATCTCTTCGAGCAAACCCTCTCGGCCGACACCGTCCGCAGGCTAAAGCCGGCGCCGGAGCCGTACCGCATGGCCGCCGAAGCGATGGGCGTGCCGATTGGGGAGTTGCGGCTGGT
>JAUJMG010000168.1:2080-5102 GCA_030446955.1 Thermomicrobiales bacterium | reverse complement strand
ATCGAGCCGGGCGCCATGGACCAACTTCGCAACGCGGCCCGCCACCCGGAGGTCGGCCCCCACGTCGCGGTGATGCCCGACTGCCACGTCGGCTTCGGCGTCACGATCGGCTCCGTCTTTCCGACGGTCGGCGCCGTGGTGCCGGCCGGCGTAGGAGTGGACATCGGCTGCGGCATGTGCGCGGTGGCGACGGGGCGAGAGTACCGGCCCAAGCGGATGGACGCCCGCTACTGGGGCCGGTGGGCGGATGAGGTCCGGAAGTTGGTCCCGACCGGGTTTGGCGTTCACCGCGAGCGACAGCGGTGGAGCGGGTTTGACACCCAGCTGGCGGCGACCGAGCTGCAACCGCTGTTCCGGGAGAAGGCGGCCGTTCAACTCGGCACCCTGGGCGGGGGCAACCACTTCCTGGAAGCGCAGGCCGACGAGACCGATCAGATCTGGTTGATGGTCCATTCCGGCAGCCGCCACACCGGGCTGCGGATCGCGGACCACTACGCGCACGAGGCACGGGCGATCACAGCCCGGCGCGGGCTGGAGGTGCCGCCGGAACTCTGGTCGCTGCCGCTGGACGACGATGCCGCCCAGGACTACCTGCACGACATGGAGTGGGCGACGTCGTTTGCCCTAGAGAACCGCTACCGGATGCTGGAAGCGATGCTGCACGCGCTCGGCATGGAGCAGGAGGAAGTCGGCGGGCGGGATCCGTTCATCAACATCCACCACAACTTTGCACGCTTGGAGGAGCACGGCGGGCAGGAGATGGTGGTCCACCGCAAGGGCGCGACCTCGGCCCGGGCCGGCGAACTGGGGATCATCCCGGGCAGTATGGGGGCGCCGAGCTACATCGTCCGTGGTCGGGGCAATCCGGAGAGCTATGCCTCCTGCTCCCACGGCGCGGGACGCCGCCTCGGCCGCAACCAGGCCCGCAAGGCGATCAACGAGGCAGCCTTCAAGGCTGCCCTTGCCGGCACCCACACCAAGCCGTCCAAGGGGTACTTGGACGAGGCGCCGCAGGCGTACAAGGATGTCACCACCGTGCTAGCCCGCCAGACCGATCTGGTCGAGGTAGTCCATACCCTCCGCCCGATCGTCACGGTCAAGGGCGACAGCAGAGCCAAGGAGGATTGAGGCCGGAGTCGAGGGGCAGACTCGGCCGGCCCACGCCCCCATTTGAGGTAGCACGGTTCGCTGAGGTTGGCGCCCTTATCCCTCGTCGAGGAGGGTAGCGAATACCGCGGCCGAATCGATCTCGAAGCCATCCAGCACGGCCGATCGAACGACTCCATGCTCTTCCGGCAGGGCTTGGTAGATTCCCTGCTGGAGAGAAAGCGCCGTCACCGTCCTCGTGTCGGGATCGACGAGCCAGTATTCGAGGACGCCAAAGAGCGCGTACAGCCTCGCTTTTTCTCCTCTGTCACGGGCACTCGTCGAGGGAGACAAGATCTCCACCACAAGATCCGGTGCGCCGTCGATGAACTGCTCGCGAACGATCCCCCGGCGCTCGCGGCGAACGAAGACGAGATCGGGCTGCACCACATGACTTGGCGAAAGCCGCACGTCCAACGAAGCGGGGTAGACAGTGCCAAGGCCACGGTCCATCGCGAAGCTGTCGAGACGTCCACCGAGGCCGAGAACGATCCTCTGATGTCTCGGAGTCGGCGCTGGCGTCACATGCAGCACTCCGCCAATGATCTCGTAGCGGTTGCCATCGTCCGGCATCTTGACGAGGTCATCGTAGGTGAGCGATTGGGTCGTGAGGGACATGGCAACCTCCGCTCCAATTCATCGACCCCATCTTGCCCGGGTCCATCCGGGGCGTATGCGTCAGGGCAGGCTGGGTTGGTCGAGGGGATGGCGCCCGGCGAGTCCCTGGCGCATGCGAGCGATTGGGCAAACGACAACGACAAGGTCTACAGGTCCACGGCTCGCTACCCGTGCTCCATGATGCCAGCGAACAACGCCCTCTGGTCAATCTCCAATCCTGGCAGGATCTCCGAGCGGATCATGTCACCTCGTAGCTCACGCTGGGCATAGGCGCCACGATGCAGTGCCAGTACCGTCACCGTGCGCGCCTCGGGATCGACGAGCCAGTATTCCGGCACCCCGGCCCCTGCGTAGAGCCGCGCCTTTTGCGTACGGTCCCGGTGGGCGGTGGAGGGAGAGAGGATTTCGACGAGCAGATCGGGTGCGCCCTCGATACAAGTCGGGCTGATGATCGACAAACGCGACCGGCTGACAAAGATCAGATCAGGCTGCACGACATCCTGCTCAGACAGCCGGGCGTCGAACGGGGCAGCGTAGACCTTGCCCAAACGCTCCGCAGTAACGAAGTTGCCTACCAGCAGCGTGAGCCGGAACGATAGGGCTTGATGCACCTCTGTGGGTGACGGACTCACGCAAAGCACTCCGCCGATGATCTCGTAGCGGTTACCGTCATCCGGCATCCGCGCGAGATCGTCGTAGGTCAGCGAGTGGGTCGTGAGCGACATCGCAGCTTCCTCGCCCAATCCGTTCCCCTGGATGGTGGGCTATGGATCCCGAGGCGTCAATGCCGTCGTGCGTCGTGCACCACGTCGACGGGGACGAACGGATATCCCCGGCCGAGTCCTCACCAGGAGAACAACAACGGGGTTCGGCAGGGCCGTGACGAGCCCGGCCCGCCTCGGCGCTAGCTCCCGACGCGGTAGTTGGGAGCCTCCTTGGTGATGGTGACGTCGTGGGGGTGGCTTTCGCGGAGCCCAGCGGCGGTGACCTGGACGAACTGGGTGTCTCGCTTCAAGGCCGCGATGTCTGCGGCGCCGACGTACCCCATCGCGGAGCGGAGGCCGCCGACAAGCTGGTAGACCAGGTTGCCAAGCGGGCCCTTGTAGGCAACCCGGCCCTCGATGCCCTCCGGCACCAGCTTCTGGATGTTGCCGATGCCCTCCTGGAAGTAGCGGTCCTTGGAGTAGGAGCGGGCCTTCATCGCGCCCAGCGAGCCCATCCCGCGGTACTCCTTGAAGCGCTCGCCCTGGAACAGGAC
>JAUJMG010000168.1:0-1980 GCA_030446955.1 Thermomicrobiales bacterium | reverse complement strand
GCGGTGGCCACGTTGCCGGCCATGATCGGCACGTTCAAGCGACGCTTCAGCTTGGCCACCATCGCGAGGACGGCGGCGGAGTGGCCGTGGGCCGTGTCTACCACAAGGAGGTCGACGCCCTTCTCGACCAGAATCGCAGCCCGCTCCTCCGCGTCAGCGCCGACGCCCACCGCAGCGCCGACCCGCAGTCGACCACGAGCGTCCTTGGTGGCGTTGGGAAACTGAATCTTCTTCTGGATGTCTTTAACCGTGATCAACCCGGTCAGGTAGCCATTCTCGTCGACCACCGGTAGCTTCTCGACCCGGTGGCGGTGGAGGATGCTTCTCGCCTGCTCCAGGGTGGTGCCGGCGGGAGCGGTGATCAGGTTCTCGCCCGTCATCACCTCCCGGATGGGCCGTTCCACGTCCTCCAAGAAGCGGAGGTCCCGGTTGGTGAGGATCCCAACCAGGCGGCCGCCGTCGTCCGTGATCGGGACCCCCGAGATGTGGTAGCGCTCCATGACCGCCAGCGCCTCGCTGACGGGCCGGTCCGGCCCGAGGGTGACCGGTTCGACGATCATGCCGGACTCGGAGCGCTTGACCTTGTCGACCTCAGCGGCCTGCTCCTCCATCGAGAGGTTGCGGTGGATGATGCCGATGCCCCCCTCCCGCGCCAGCGCGATCGCGAGGCGAGCTTCGGTCACGGTATCCATGGCGGCGGAGACGATCGGGATGGCGAGGGTGATGTCGGCTGCGATCCGGGTGTCGGTGCGGACATCGGCCGGGAGCACCTCAGACCGGGCCGGAAGGAGCAGCACGTCGTCGAACGTCAGCCCCAAGCCAGTGAACTTGTCGGGGCGCATGACGCCGTCCCCAGATGGTGCGGAGGACGCACCGGCGGCGAGGTTCGCGGATCCCTGGTCACGCGCTCGCGTGCCGTTCTCACGGCCATTCTGAATGCCCTGCTGGTGTGTGACGTTGTCCATCGGTGTCCTCCCGAGCCTGAAGCCATCGGTTTTCAGCCATCAGCACCGGACGGCCGCCGCTGATCCGTCCTCGCCAAGATTAGGGTTCGGTCGAGCCCCCTGTGCGGTTGAGCGCTGCGCTAGGGACGGCCGCTGACCGGCCATTGCTGGCAGGGGTAGCCGGCGAGGGCAGGGCCAAGCGCTCCAGCAACTCGTCGGCGAACTGCGCGTACGCCTGAGCGCCGCGAGACGCGGCGTCATACTCCCCGATCGCCTGACCGAAGCTGGGCGCCTCGGCAAGGCGGATAGAGCGTGGCACGATGGCGCGGAAGATCCGAGTGGGGAAGAACCGCCGCACCTCCTCCACCACGTGAGCCGAAAGACGCGTTCGGCCGTCGAACATCGTCATCAGCACGCCGAGCACATCCAGCGACGGGTTGAGGCCGCGTTTGACGAGGTCGATCGTGGTGACGAGTTGGCTGACCCCCTCCAGCGCCAGGAACTCGCACTGGATCGGGATCACCACATAGTGCGCCGCGGTCAGCGCGTTGATCGTCAGCAACCCGAGAGACGGTGGGCAGTCGATCAGCACGACCTGGTAGCGGTCAGCAACGGTCGCGAGGGCGTTCGCGAGGCGGCGCTCTCGCTCGATCGCGCTGACCAGATCCACCTCAGCTGCAGCCAGCGAAGGGGTGGAGGCGACGAGATCGAGGTTGCGGCGGTCCGTGACCGCGACAGCGCGACCAAGCGGCAGCTCGTCGACCAGCACATCGTAGGTGGTATGCAGGAGGGCACTTTTGTCGACACCAAGGGAGGAGGTGGCGTTGCCCTGAGGATCCATGTCCAGCAGGAGCACACGGTAGCCCCGCTCCGCAAGGAAGACGCTGGTGCTAACCGCGGTCGTCGTCTTGCCGACCCCGCCCTTCTGGTTGGCGAGGGCGATGACGGAGGCGACGGACGTCACCCCGCGCGCGTTTGCTCCAGATCCCAAGGGTGCGCCCACGGCCTACCCGCTCGTCCCGCCTAGCCCGATCTT
>JAUJMG010000167.1 GCA_030446955.1 Thermomicrobiales bacterium | reverse complement strand
AGCCCGCTCGTGGTCGACCTCAACGAGGGTCGCTGGACGACGACCGAGATGCTCGGCCTCGAGGAGCGCGTTCTCGTCACCGCCCTCGACGGACGGCAGGCAGGTGCGGGGAGAGCCGAGGATGGAGCGGTGACCGCGGCCCTGGCCGCTCGTCCCTCGCTGTCCGACGAACAGGTGGCCATGGTCCAGCGCATCTGCACGAGTGGCGACCGCATCGAGACCGTGGTGGGCGCTCCCGGGTCGGGCAAGACCGTGGCCCTCGATGCCGCCCGGGCCGCCTGGCAGGCCAGCGGGCAGCGGGTGGTCGGCTGCGCCCTCGCTGCCCGGGCGGCCCGGGGCCTCCAGGCCGGGTCCGGCATCCCGAGTCGTACGATCGACCGCCTCCTCCTCGATCTCAAGGCAGGCAACGAGCGCCTGGACTGCCAAACGATCCTGACCGTCGACGAAGCCGCGATGGTGGGAACGCGCAAGCTGGCTCGCCTGGTCGACGCTTGCTCAGAGGCCGAAGCCAAGCTCCTCCTCGTCGGTGACCCCAAGCAGCTCCCAGCCATCGAAGCAGGCGGCCTGTTCGAAGCCCTCGCCAAGCGTCTGGGTGCGGTCGAGCTGACGGGCAACCGGCGCCAACAGGACCCGGAGGAAAGGGCGGCGGTTGCCGAACTGCGAGAGGGCGAGGTGCGGCAAGCCATCGACCGGCTCAACCGGATCGGCGGCTTCGCCCTTTTCCGCAACGCTGACCATCTCGCTGATGCCATGGTCGAGGAGTGGCACAGAGCTGCGAAGGCGGGCCAGGACGTCCTCATGCTGGCCCTCACCCGGGACGCCACAGACGAGCTCAACGCCCGGGCCCGCCGACGCTTGGCGGAGGAAGGGCGTCTGGGCCCCGTCGTTGCCCAGGTGGGCGATGTTGAGTTCGCCGTCGGCGATCGCGTCCTGTGCATCAGGAACAACAAGAAGCTCGGCGTGGTCAACGGCGACGCCGGAATGATCGAGGGCGCGAGCGACAATGGGGTCCTTGTCCGACTCGGTGAGCGCTCAGTCCTAATGCCCACCGCCTACCTTGCTGCCTGCAATTTGAATCACGGCTACGCCATGACCGTGCACAAGGCGCAGGGGGTGACATGCGATATCGCCTTACTCTGGGGAGAGAACTTGAATGCCGAGGCGGGCTATACCGCTCTAACGAGGGGACGCTTTCGGAACCGAACTTTCGTTCTGTCCAAGGCCCAGGCGGGCGAGCACCTGCCGTCCGAGGGTCGAGACCCTACGAAGTATATGACACAGCGGCTTACCACCCGTGCGGAACGGACCGCCGCCATTGATGTAGGTGGTATACACTAGCCCGACTTCCTGACTATGACCTCTCAGGTTAGAAAAGGTTCAACGATGAAAGTCTCGCCTTTGCAGAGCCGAATTCTGATGCTAAGAAACTGGTCGGGGGTTCGCCACGCACAGGCACCATCTTGAAGAAGACATCTGATTACTTGAAGGAGCTTTTGCGGGACTAGAAAGTTCATGGTGAGAAAAACCAGGACAAATAAGTCGGGGGGATGTCTTGCTATGGAGCGGGGATGACCTTGTCGCAAGCCACTAACAGTATTTCGCTAGTTCGCCATGATCGTTGGGCGAGCAATTGCCCGTGTAGGTCACCTGGAGGGTCTGGAAGTAAGCGTGCAAGATGATCCCACGGAAGGTCGAACTTTGCTCCCAGATCTGCCGAGGCGAGCGTTGGCAGGGTTGCTCGTAGGGCGATCATGACTGGTGACGAGAGGGCAAGCAGAGCGAACCGACCGCCCTCAGGGCCCGAAGCGCCTAGTACGAGGCTTTCGGCTGCTCTGGCAAGTTCGGCGGCGACGGCCTCAGGCGTCGTAGCGCCAGGATTTGAGCAGTACGTCACAATCCGCTCTCGGCGAAGCGCTCCGACCGTTAGTGCCACCAGCGCCGGCGAAGGTTCTTCGAGGAAGCAATGACCAGCATCGAGACCACTCGCTATCAGGGTTTCGACGAGGAGATGGCGAAGTGACTCCGAGACGAGGAGATGTCCGGCACCCGACTCCATGAGCTGGTGCCATCGGTCCATCACCTCGCGGGAGGACTCTCTAAGCATTGCTCGCAGTGATTCTTCCGGCTCTCTGAAGACAGGCAGCCCATCGCCCGGCGCCCACCCGGGTGACCACGGCTCGTACTCAGGGGGAAGCAGCCGGCTGCCCACGGCCAGGACGTCGGCAACCTCGGTGCCAAGCACCATAGCCCACCCAAGCACGTCACCGACCGAAGCTCGCCGGCTCCCACTCAGCTTTCGACGGAGCGCGCCCTCGTCGGTCTCGCCGAGCGCCATCGCTAGATCGCCGACGCTCATCGGTGGGTCGCGTGCTAGTCGGGCTTGTTCAACCGCCAGTGACGCACGGTGCTGCAAGTACGCGCTTGCGAGGTCCTGCGGATTCTGTCCGGTGGCCGGTACCCACTGGGCCTCGGGCTGCGCAAACGTAGCTCTGTCACGCAGGAACCTTCGGGGTTCGTCGGCCACCGCGCCAGTCTGGCGCGTATCCGCGCCAGGTTGGCGCGAACGGCTAAGATCGGGGTGTGATTCGGGGCCTCGCCGATCTGACCGCTCAGCTGAGGATTCCCTCTCCGGCGCCTGTCGACGTCGACCGCATCGGGGACGATCTCGGGATAACGGTGACCACGGCGAAGCTGCTGGGAGGTTTGTGGGGAGCCACTCTGGGAACCGACAAGGTTGTGGTCGCAGCGTCGCTAGCACGGCCGCAGCGCCGGTTCGCCCTCGCCCACGAGCTGGGACACGTGCTTGTTCGGCGTCGTCGGTGTTTTCTCGACACCGCCGTTCCCGAGGAGTGGTTTTGTGACATGTTCGCGGCCGAGTTGCTCGCCTCTACGGCGCTGTTCACCTTCGGCCACCAGCGGTCAGGAGCCTGGTGGGCCAGGACCCTGGCAGTCGAGCCAGCCGTTGTCGCGGCTCAACAGGCCTCAGCTGGCTACGGCCCTCCTGTCACGACTTTCCCTTCGGGGGCAGTCGCATGTTCCAGATGCGGCGTCCGGCCTCACATGCCAGCATGTCCGTGCCGTCAGGTCCGCCATCGAGTCCGCCAGGCTCGGCGGACAGTGGTGCAGAGGGAGATAGCTGCATGACGTCGACCATGGGACTGCTAACGCGGGAGCGTCAGACCCCTCCACACTCCGAGGCGGCCCTACTTCGGCCCTACATCCCATCCGACAAGCGGACCCTTCTCCGCCTGCTCCATATGCTCGATATCCGGTACCCGTGCGGGCTCTCCTGGCTCGACCGTCGTCTGGACGACGTTCGCGACGGCCGAGCGCGATGCACCGTCGCCATCTCAGCGGGCGTGATCGTTGCTGCCATGATTGAGACTCCCAAGGGACAGGGCCATGTGAAGTTGTCAACTGTCTGGGTCGACCCCTTGTTTCGGCGGCGTGGGATCGGGACGCGCTTGTTCGAAACGGCGATACGCCGGTGGTGCCGAGAGGCGGTGGAGAGCGCCTGGTTCACAGTGGGGCTCCGCTACTGTGACGACTTAGTCCGAGTCGTCCGTCCGTTTGGATTCGAACTGGTGGGTTTGGCGGCGTACCGCTACTGGGAGGACGACTGCGAACTCGTCCTCAGCTGGTCGCCAGAACGCTCATACGCCGAGTAGCGGCAGTACGTGGGAACGTTTGCCGTACTACAGCCGTCATCAGCGCCGGCTTTCACAGTCCAACAGTTCCACATCAACTTGTGGTGCCTGTGGAGTTTTGGAGTAAGGCGCCTCACTTGCGATGTGGGAATTCTCGTCGCCGGCTCAGATGCTTCGGAACCCACTGCCGCTGAACTGTGGTTACCGTTCGCGCCGGACGTGAGCGCGACGCAGGACCTGTCGTCGAAACTCGAAGTTACCGAGACGGCTGAAATGGTCTTCAACGAACCTACCTCGCGAACGGACCTCCCTAGCGGCGCGCGTGTCCTTACCTTTGGCAACGGTGCTCAGTGCCTGGCGCTCGGTCGGCTCACCGGTCACGAGACGGCGGCACTGCAAGGCGCCCCCGACACACACAGCTGCCAACTCACCTGGGAACCGACTGGCGGGACATATCCGACGTACGTGCGGGTGCGGTTTGTAATCGACGATCCTGGAAGCACGTGGGTTTGGAAGCGTGATGGAGGGCTGCGGAACAAGGGCGCCTTAGTCGACCTTCGAGTAGCGGACCTGCGAGACGGCCCTGAGGCAGCCCTGCGCGCCACGGACCGCCTCGTAGTTATAGAGAGTGCAAACCTCTTCGTCATCGCCCCGTGGGATTTACATGTTCACGCTTCGAGTCCCTCTCCCAACAGGTCTCGCGTATTGGAAGGGGACCGCTGGGTCGCTTACCTCGACAGGCACATCAGACCCCGGTTGGGGCTCTCCAAGGCGGTAGTCCATCATTGGAAATCATCAGAAGCCCGAACGCCTCCCGTCGGAGTACCGATTTCCGACCAGCCCCCTCCGTCTTCGACTCAGCCCGACGCGCCCAGACGACAGCCAATTCGTCCCGGGAACGAATTCACAATGTTCGCCCGATTGGGGCGTACGCCTGGCATCACTCTCGCGGAATGGACCCTCTTGGTCTTGCTCGTTGGCGTTGTCGTTTCGCTCTTAACTGAGCCCAATCAGCTCAGGGCCAGCTTCACTGACTTCTTGAAGGAGATTACAATCTGGGCGTGGGGCGTTGGGCTCGTCATCAGCGGATTCTTGGGCCTTTCCTGGTGGATGTCTATTCGCGGTGTCGCGCGGCTAGGAAAGGGGGTACGGGCGCTTCGCATCCGTTCCCGTCGCGTACGCATCCGCTTCGAGTCGGCCTGGTACAGGTAAAAGGCGTTCTCGCCCTGCAGTAGAGAATGAGCCCTTGCCGTAATATGACCATTTCCCGCTCACTGCTCGATATAGGTCATTCGGGCCCGCGGGACGCAACTAGCGAAGCTATTGTAACAGTTCAACACCTCGCTGCTGGACTGGGGGGCAGAGTCGGAAGCGCGGCAGATGTAGTCCCTCCAGAGCCCTTAGGAGAGCTTCTCTCTAAGCCCGATGAGCGTTTGGAGAGCCGCTACAGCGTCGTCAGGACCGTGACCAAAGTCGAGTGCAGCCTGTTCCTCAACGAAGCGCCAGTCCTCAGAGGTCCAGCCATACCGGCCACTATGCTGGTCGAATACTTCGCGAAGATACGTTCCGCTCCTCGCCGGCTTAACGTACCGGGACGGCACCCCAAATTCGTCCTCAGATGCGGCACAGACGAGTCGGCGTTGATCATCGCTGGCCTCGGGGTGGACGTACATGGCCATGCGCCATAGGCGGCGGTGCGCGTCATTCAGAGCGGTGGCACGGCCACTGTGAAGCCGGTCCCACTCTTCAAGGGTTACAACTCGGCGCCGATGGGTCAAGACTCGAACCTCTGCGAGTTTGAGCAGCATCTTTGGGGGTGGGACGTGTGCCAGGACCTTGCCAGGGGATAGCCCGGCGGCGTCGGCGAGCTTGTCTTCGAGTGCTAGACGCGCTGCAGGGTCCTTGTAAGCGTCCCACAGTGCATCGGCCTGGTCGGCGAGATCATCGTGGACACCGAGATATCCGATTTTATAGAGCGCACGATGCCTAACTCGCTGCGCCAGTTCGCCAGCTAGAGTCCGTTGTGCGCGAGTCCGTCGTTGAAGCTTGACGCCGAGGGCGCGAGCGATGCGCGCATCTTCGATCGCCAGAAGAAGCATCTCGTCCGACAGCCCATCGAAGTGGGCGTCGGAGGCCCCGGTTCCGATACCAGCTTCCGATACGGCGCGCGCCAGCATGACCGACGCGGAGTTCTTTGCGTGGTGAAAGTAAACACGTTCCACGAGCTCGTAGCGATGGCTGAGAAGCTTAATTACCTCCGATTCGACATCCGGACGCGGCATCCCCCGCTTGTCAAGATTCAACGCCATTCGCTGGCGATCCTTTTTGGCTAAGGCGGTTTCCGGAGTGATCGTAAAAAAGTCCAAAAAGCGATCGCCAATGCTCACAGGCATGCCGCATGCGCGGAGATCCCGCGGGACGTAGTCGAGCATGTCCGCGCATACTGTATTCCCGACAATGTCCGAGACGAACGGGTGCGGCAGATCTGCGACGGCGGCATCCTCACTAGTCTCCACAACTGCCTGAAACTCTGTAAACCAGTCCGATCCGAGCCGTGCTCTCAGCGTCTGGCCGATAGAGCTGTCGTACAGGATGCGCTGCCTTCGACCCCAGTTCTCATCGTGCCGTATCAGGAGCCGGAATTCGTCCTCGAGCGAGTGACCGAAAGGGATGTGGGTTACGTCGTGTAGCAAAGCGGCCATTCGGGCGAGCTGGTGGGCTCGGGCGTTGACTTCCACCGTGGTGGAAGGATTATTCTGCAAGGCTCGGATCAAACGCTCGGCTTCGTGAAGGGCGCCGAGTGAGTGTTCGAACCGGGTATGTACTGCGCCACGGAAAACGGCATCGGCGGTCCCTAGCTGCTTGATCCCCGCGAGCCGCTGGAACTCCGGACACGAAACGACGTCCAGCTCAGGTCCCCAGAGACGCACTCCGCCGGTGACGGGAATTGTAAAAATCTTTTGATCGAAGTCATCTCCATCGTAAGGGTTCTGTCTGGCCACCCTACTCTCCTGGTCTGAGGTGCAGGAGATCATACTGGCCGGCGCCGCGTGACCTCGGCCCTTCCAGGTGATGTAGTGGACGGGTGAGTCGCAACCCGAACATCGTCCCTCGCCCGCTGGGACTGGTAGTTGCCTTCGACGGCATTGAGGGCGCCGGGAAGTCGCATGTCGCAACGCGTGTTCGTGCACTGCTTCCTAAACACCTGAGGGTCGCAGAAACACGCCTGTTCGGGTCCGGCACCATGGAGCCGGATCCATCCTCTGCGCTGGCAGGAACGCTGTATCGGATCGCGCTCGGAGAGGAAGCTGCCCTCGACGAGGTTGAGCGCCAGCTGGTCTTCACAGTGGCTGCCCGCCACCACTTCCGCGTCCGTCTTCCGGCTCTGCGAGCCGACTACGACCTGGTGCTGTCACATCGCTCCAGCCTCACTCCCCTCGCCTACGGCAGCGCTTTTGATGAGAAGATCGAGTCACTCGTTAGGTGGACGGTGACACCGCTCGCGAGCGAAGACCTTGTTCTCTGGCTCGACATCGACCCAGCGATCGCTGAATCGCGCCGAGTGTCGAAGCTCGCCATGCTGGGTCGACAGGCCCAGACTTCGTCCCGTTTCCAAGCCGAGGTCAATAGGCGGTTCGGCAGGCTGGCAAGCGAGCGCCCTTGGGCGATACGGCTCGACGCCACCCAACCGCTGAGCGAGGTTGTCGTCCAAGCCGGACAGCTGATCACTCGATTGGTGGACAATGCGTTGCGACAAAGGTAGCTTAAGGACGGTATGGGTGTTCCAGAAACGCGAGGTTCAAGATATCCTGTAGGGCCTCTGGTACATAAGAAAAGCTCTGAGGCGGGTGGAAGGTGGAGCCAGCACGGCGGAGGTTGGCCAAGGTGAGAGGAATTTGGGTCGGTACTACCTCCGCAAGCAACAAGGCGACGCCAATCGAGGCGCCGTGAAAATATGCGGCGCCGTCTCGGGCGCTAATGCAGGCGTCCCTGCCGAATCGCGCTAGGAGCTGGATCGGTGGAGCAGCTATTGCTCGGGTTACTCTGCATTTGGCGACAATCGCCTGAACTGGTGACGAGACATAGAGATAGGCGGTGTCGAAGGGCCTTCTCGGGCGGCTCCTTCGCAGCTCCACGGTCTTTGCACCGCTGACGACGAGCTCTGCCCAGGAGGGACGAAGCGAGAGGATCACGGCGGTGTCGAGCATGGAGTGTGGGGCTGGAGCAGCTGAGGAGGGGGACCGGAAGCGAGGAGAGGGGCGAAGGCGGGACTATAGGCCCGCCCCGATATCCCCGCTTGCCTTGGCGCATCGAGCATACGGGAGCCGGTGTCCAGGTTTGCGGCTGCCGAGCCGGCCAGGCCGCGGGCAGGCCGCGGGAGGCGATGCAAGTAGGGGTGATGACGGTCACCTCGGGACAGCAAAACCGCAGGTCACGGGTATTCCCAGTCACTCATGGTTACTCCTCGGTCTCCCTGATAAGGATGAGGTCGCTGGTTCGA
>JAUJMG010000662.1 GCA_030446955.1 Thermomicrobiales bacterium | reverse complement strand
CAGTGCCCCACCAGGTGCCAGGACTTGCCGTAGGGGATGACCGCGTGGGGGTCGACCACCCGCTCGGTGACCTCACCCCCCTTCGACGCGGCGGCGTACTCGATCCGGACCTGCCGCCGCTGCCCCACCGCGACCTGCAGCGCCGCCAGGGCTTCCGCCCGCCCGGTCGGGTCGGCGGCCTCGGCGTCGGCCTGCCGGAGGACGGCGCGCAGCTCGCGCGGGAAGAGGCTCTCCAGCCGGCCGAGGGCCGCCCCGAGGGCCGCCCCGTCCACGCCCGCGAGGCGCGCGCCCGCGCGCGTCGCCAGGAGGAGGGCCAGCCCCTCCTCGAAGGCGAACGAGGCGGTCGGCAGGCGCGGCACCTGCTCGAAGTAGTAGCCCGCGGCGGAGCGCCGGATCGGGAAGCGCAGCCCGTGGCGGAGCACCTCCAGGTCCTTGGTGATCTGCCGCTCGCTGACCTCGTAGTACGCCGCCAGGCGCTTGCGGCTCCACTGCCGGGGCGCGCTGGAGATCCGCCAGATGAGGTCGAGCAGCCGGGTCGTGCGGCGCGTCTCTTGCAAGTTCTCCATCGGCCCCTCTCGCGTCACCTGATCTCAGCATAGGGCGGCGACGGGCATGCCCCGGGTCCCGTCGTGTCGCGAGCAGAGCGCGACCGGAGGACGAGACTGTTCGGCGCCTCGTGCCCAGCCAACGACCGCTTCATCGCCGCGCCCGCGGATCTGCTCGGGGTTCGTGTGCGGAAGGATAGCAATGGTCCGCGCCCGTGCCAAGATGAACGTATAGGAACTTTCCCCGCCGGCGCAACGTTCGCCGGCAGGCGGCATCACGGGACCTGGGGTATGCCCGTTAGTCCGCTACGCTCGGTACTGGGGGCAGGGTTGGGGGACGATCGTGTCGTGCCGAGATGGCCCGAACGGGCTGCGGTGGCCGGTAGCCGGCGCTGGTATGCTCGTGCGACATCTAGTACACGCCTCGCCGTACACGCCTCGCCTCATGACGTGTGACGCCGGCGTGTAGTTAGCTTTGCAGGAAAACAGGGCACCCACGGAGGATGAAATGGCAGGCTAGAGCCAAACATGCCCCTCGTGCCCGTCGATTATGCTGCCATCCCAACTGCACGCCGGCGTCACCGATGATATGTCGAGGCGTGGGGTGCGGGGTGCGGGCGATCTTGCGCAAGCGCGCCGAGGGTGCGGGGATCGGCCGGCTCACCGCGCACGATGTGCGGCACACCGCGATCCGCGACTTGTGGCGCGCGGGCGCGAGCGTCCTCACCGTGCGGCGGGTCGTGGGCGGGGCGAGCGCGTGGACGCTGGAGCGCTACTGCCGCAGTGGCGCGCGGGACGGATCGAGGATCGGCCGGAGGAAGGAGCGGGGGCGAACCGCTTACCACCGGTGGGAACCCGCGGAGCGGGAGCCCGACGTCCTGGCCCTGCTGCGCCGGTAGAGGCGACAATTATCGGGACCAGAACACACACATTTATTGGGACAATTCACAGTCAAGCGGTGATCTTCGTCGCTCGGTGGCGGGGATGATGGTGTATACTAGTTGTACGTACACCACTTACAGCTTCTGCGGGGAAATATGACACTCAGGGCGGTCATCCTCGATGTTGGGGGCGTGCTCGTCCACGTCGAGGACGTGAGCGGCCACCAGAAATGGGAGTCACGCCTCAGCCTTGAGGACGGCGGGCTAGTCAAGGCGGTCTATTGGTCCGAAGTCTCGGCACGAGCATCGGCGGGGGCGGCGACGGAGGCAGAGGTCTGGGAGCAGGTCGCTACCCCGTTTAGTTTGAGCGCCGCGGAGGTGGATGAACTGCGGCAGGATTTCGCGGCCGGGGAACGATTCGATGCGACCTGGGTCCCGCTCCTACGTGCCCTCCGGCCGCGCTATAAGAGGGGTCCGACAAGCAACGGAACGGTTTTGTACGCTAAGGGCGATTTTGCCAGAGAAATCCGTTCACGCCCGGGGATCACCAGGGTCTCGGCCCACGTGGGAGTCTGCACATCAAGAACGGCAACCCCGTCAGCCTTGAGCAAGCAACTACTGCAAGCGGATCGGGCACCGTACCGGTTCAGATGAGCAAGGCACTTATTGGGCCGACATCCTGTTATTGGGCCGACATCCTGTTGATGCGTCAGCCGAACAGTGGGCCAAGAGCCTGATGACACTATTGCCTTCCTG
>JAUJMG010000166.1 GCA_030446955.1 Thermomicrobiales bacterium | reverse complement strand
AGCGTCGGGCCGGGGGTGCGACCACGTCGCTGGCCAGGCCGGGGCGTGCGGTCGGGACCGCAATCGCTCCCGGCGGCAGAGTTCCGCCTCCAGGGCGTCGATCCGGGCGACGATGAAGGCGCGGGTGGATGCGGGGTGGGCCCAGCTTTCCGGGTCAGCGGCGATAGCGACGTCGAGCTCGACGAGGTCCCACCGCCAGCATTCCAACTCGGCAAGCAGCGCGGCGGTGGTGGCGTCCCGGTACTGGGCGGCGAGGGGGGAATCCGGGCGAAGGGTCCGTCCGCCCATCCTAGGACGTTCCCTCTTGGGCCGCTGAATCGGTGCCAGTGGCACGTCGCGTTTGCGGGGACTCGGCGGTGAGTTCCTGGACCCGGCGACGCTCGACGCACTCGGCGATCTCACCCAAAACCAGGACGAGACCCCAGAGCGGGGACGCTTCGGGGGGTGGAGGCTGTTGGGACCCGCGCCCACGGTCAGGCTGCCGCGCCATCGCCGTCCTCCTTCGAATCATTGGATCCTGGGACATCGTGGACCGGACCAACGAGGGCGTCGAGGGCCCGCGCCACCCGCCGCTCGTGCTCCGGCTCACGGGCGAAGGTTGCCCGCAGCACGGACCATCCTGGCCGATGCCCGTGCGGGCCGACCGCTACCTCGATGCGGAGAGGGGCGGCCTGGGCTGTTTGGTGTGGACTCGCCATGGTGCCTCCTTTCGATTGGAGACACCTTCCCGTGTGCCGCGCGTGGTGGCGCAAGCGATGGCACATGGTGGTGGTGCACCGAGAGGGCCGAGATTAGTAGTGGAAGCTACGAACCGAGCGCAGCCCGGACCTGCTGTCGCCAATTGGGCGGGGGGGTCGGATCAATTCCCGCCCGCTGACGACGCTTCAGCACCCGCCGGTACGCGCTGTCCAGGTGGCGGGTGACGGCGAGGTCCCGTTCTCGCCGGTCCCGCCACCGGGCCGGGGCGAGGTGGGTAGCATTCCCCAGCGCCTCGGCGACGTAGTCGAGATCCTTGCTCCCCCGCTGGAGTGAGGACGAGAAGGCGCCGGCCTGGCTGCGGTAGCGGAGAATCCGATCGGCGAGCGGGTGGCAGTCGTACTGCTTGCGGAGCCAGTCCCGGTGGCGACGGGCCACCTTGCCGGCCCGGTCCCAGATCGGTCCGGTCATAAGTTCACTGGGACCGCCCAGGTGGACCTGGGGATGGCGGTCGTAGCGGACCCCGTACTCGGCGATCGGGCCCGTCCGGACAAAGACGAGGGTGGTGACCAGCAGGCCCCGGGCAGGGAGGGTCTCGCGGGACTCGGACAAGCCGGCACCGAGGGCGCGGAGGTGGCGGAGTACCGTGGGCGTCGGCAATATCCCGGCCCGGGCCAGTTGGACACCGAACACCCTGCTGTGCTCCCCGTCCAGGGCCGCGTCAAAGACCCACGCCTCGGCGCCGGCGCCGGGGTGGTGGCGTGTCCAACGGCGGAACTCGGCCCCCGCGCTTGAGACGGCCCAGCGCCACCCCATCCCCTCCCACGAGCCGGGCGATGCCAGGCTCGCCAACTCGGCGGCGAACGTCCGACTCGGGTCCTCCTCCGCCCATTCGCGCAGGATGAGACCGAGTTGGCGGGGTGGGGCGCCGGGCACGGGGCAGCCGCGGCCGTCGAGGGGATCGCCAACGTACCGGACCGGCCAGGCGACATCGGGCGTTAGGGCTGCGCCAGCCGGCGCGTCATGGTGGTAGACGGTGGCAGCCATGGTGTTGAGGCAGACGTGATCGGGGAGGGGCTCTCCGGCGAGCGGCCACGTCAGGCGCCAGCAGGAGCAGTCAACCGGAGGGACGCGCCCAACGCCGCCCCGACGCTGGACGAAGTACAGCCCCGGATCGAGCAGCCGCCGCCCGTCGTTGCCCTCATCAGTGTGAACCATCGATCAGTCTCACTATAAGGACGTGTGACGGATCAAACCGCCTTCATGTCCGATGTCTGTCCCACATCGGGACATTAGTTTTCAGGTCCGCCGGTCGCGTTGTACTCGCCGGCCAGTTGGCCCGCTGTCGTCGTCAGCCCAGCGAGAAGCGCCTCGACCCGCTGCTCCAGGTCGAACGGATAGAGCGTCACGTTGCCCGATTCCCGTAAGAGGAACCCGATCACTGCGGCGCAATTTTCGACCATCCGAGGAAGCGCAGGGACCCGTACCACGAGTCTGATGTCCGAGTAATGCGACAGGTCATTCCGAAGCCGGTCGAGGTACGCGATGCTTGCATCCTGGTCCTCCGTGCTCAGGAACGGTTTGCTGTGAACGTACTGGCGCATCCGCTCGAGATGCTTGATCTTCTCGTAGAGATTGAGGAACGTGTCGATGCGGGTTGGACCTGGATCGGGGAGGAACTGCTCGGCCTGGCGTTCCCGTTCCCAATGCGCGTAGGTGCGGCGCTCGTGTTTCTCGATCAGCAGCTGGGCACCGTCCGTTCGACGTAGGGCCAGCCCCATGAACCCGTGCAGCGCATTGTGGAGCGCGATCACGACCCACTTCCAGGCAAAGGGGTCGGCTTGCACTAGGTAGATCTGGTCGGTTGCCATGGCCAAAGCATCGACCGCTTGGGCGTCTAGGTCGAATCCAATGTACGCCGGAGGCCGGTAGAAAAGCTCGCTCATCACATTGTTTCCTAGGATGGTTTCCTAGGATGCGCTTTCCTCTCGCTGCACTCGGCCAACCCGCCGCTGGTGATGTTGCATCTTTAGCATAAGGAACCGGCGCGGATGACTACTGCGCTGATCCTAGACATGCAGAGGACTAACCGGTGACCGTTTACGCCGACGCCTGTTCGTCCCGGTCCGACGGCGACGACAAGCTCTGCTGCAGGTCGTCGAGGAATGCTAGGCCGCCTAGCAATTCGGCGCGCCATTCCCGCCAGCCGTTCAGCGACTGACGGCCGAGCAGGCGAGCAAAGGTCTTGTCCGACGGGATCGGTATGTCAGTTCCCCGAGTCGGATCCGACCCCCTTCGTCGACCTGCGCCTCGACGGTCGATTGGTTGCTCCTTCGTAGCAGGAGTCATGTACTGGGCGGCAGAACTCCCGCTTCGACCGGCGGTGAGAGGCGCCCACGATCCGCTCTCGTCTCGAAAGTTGGTCGCCGCGTTGACTCGCCGCCTTCGGGACGAAGGCGGCGACGGAGGCTGGTCCGGCAGTTCTTTGAACAAGGGGCTGTCCACCGGTCCGACTCCCGGCCGGGGCGTAAGATTCGTGCCGAACCATCCCAGGAGGTCTTGGGGGTCACGGGGATATCCGCCTCCGTGAGCAGCGATTGCAGGTGACCCATCACGGCCGACCCAAGATTCATCAAGACCTGCCGCAGCATGCCGTCCATCCGCCGTTGGTACATCCAGGTCCGCACGCCGGAAGGTACGGTCATCTGCGGCCGAGAGAGTTGCCAAAGTTGGACAAAGATCCCGTCAAACTCCTCGTCGCTGTTGAAGGCGAGGATGTCGAGGTGCATCACCCGCTTGGCGGCGAGGTCCCGCTTGAGGAAAGTGTTGAAGAACTGGAGCTCGCGGCCGTGCGCCAACGCGGCCCACTCGATCCCCTCCACGGCGCAGTACTGCACGAGTTGGGCAACGCGCTTGTCGGTAAGGTCGTCTCGCAATTTGTTGGTCTCAATGACCATGCTGCTCGGACCCCGGAGCTCGTAGTCGATGAACTCCTGCGAGTTCCGGACGTAGTACTCGCGGGTAACGACGCCGATACCAGCCTAGCCGAGGGCGCGGAGGATTGGCGCGATGAAGTGAGCCTTAGGGTCAGCCTCACTGAGTCTCGGGGGCGTTCTTGAGCAAGGAACGCCTTGACCTCGGTGAGGGTC
The DNA here is from genome assembly GCA_030446955.1 of Thermomicrobiales bacterium. Classification (GTDB taxonomy): domain Bacteria; phylum Chloroflexota; class Chloroflexia; order Thermomicrobiales; family UBA6265; genus LC2-1. The sequence continues at coordinate 4,333 of JAUJMG010000166.1, read as the reverse complement.
TACTGAACGGCGGATGCAGCGTCGTCCACAGCGTGCACCATTGCTCCTCCGGTTGGCAGTAGCCTACGCGGTCAAGTCCTTGATTCCCCCGCTCCCAGAGCTGCCCTCTGTCACAGGTGATTCATCGGGTACCGGACGGCGCCTGCCTCGTCCTGACGGCGATGGATCAGGACGGCGTGGAGGTAGTGCGCCGCGTCGCCCCGCGGCGGGTAGAGCCGAGGTCCCAAGCTATGTTCGAGCCGACGCCTCGCTACACGTTGATGCTGCTCCGGCTCATGGAAGGATCTGCGCTCCTTCGTTCGCCCTAGCCTATGCCGGTGGGCGTGCCAGGACTCCAGTTGGTGCCCTCGGACCTCCTCTCACCCCTCCTCCTTGATGAACGATGAAGGCCCGGGAGTCATCGAGGAACGTTCGCACGTCCAGGGTCGGTTGTTGGTGCGCCCGCTCCAGCGGCAGCGAAACGACAGAAACAACTCCTTCCGCTTGTCTCCCGGGGTAGTGATGGGCACTAGTGGCATTGCCCGCCCGAATGACCTCTGTAAGGGCCCGGTCTCGTCGGCGGCGTCGTCCCGCCCAGCGCCTAGATCGAGCGGGCGACCTTACCGCCCTAACCGGTACGTCGGCAGCGTTGGAGGAACCTCCCGTGGGGGCGAGCAGCCCACCGCCCAACTCTGCTGCCCCGGTCCGCGCCCGGGTCGGCTCAGCCCCGGCGACCTTCGGCAGCCGCGCCCTCCCGGCATGCCATCGGCGCCTGCACGCCGCGGTCACCATCGTCGTCGAGGCCATCGTAGTGCTAAGCAGGTCGAGGTAAGTCGTTCGTGGGTTCGGCGAGCCGCCGGGCGCGGTCGGTCAAGGCCGCGTCGACGGCGGCTTGGAGGGCGGTGTCGGTCGGATGGCTACGCTCGGGCAGATCCTGATACTTGGTCTGGCGCCAGACGGACTCGATCGGGTTGAGTTCCGGGCTGTAAGGCGGCAGGTAGCAGAAGCGCACCCCCGCCGCCGCCAAGTCTGGGACGGCGTCCTTGACCACCGCAGCGTGGTGGACCGAGGAGTTGTCCAGGACCACCACGCAGGGGCGCCGTCGCCTCGCCTCCATGGCCATGTCGGCCGGCAGATCCGCCACCCGGCGGACGAACGCCACGTGCGCGGCGGCGTCGTAGCGCCCCTCCGCCTTGCGCCGGGTTTCGAAGGCGAAGCGCGGCCCTGCCGCGCCGTAGGGGGCCAGCGCCCCGACGACGTTGACCCGCCGCCCCTGGGGCGCTTCGTAGGGAACGACCAGGCGCGTCCCGCGGCGCCCCCAGCTGTAGCCGGTCGGCAGGGTCGGGGCGACCCCGCTCTCGTCCAGGAACCACAGGTCGATCAGGCCGTCCTTGGCCTTTTTTTGAGGTTCTCCAGTTCGGCCACCTTGGCGTCGTATCCGTCCGGGTCGCGCCGCTTGTGCGCTACTGAGGTGACGGTGCGCTGCCAGCCGAAGCGGCGGGCGTGGAGGAGACGGCTGAGGTGGTCGGGGTGGACCCGCACCCCGTGCGCCTGCTCCAGCCAGGCAACCAGTTGCGGCGTCGTCCAGGTCCGCCCGCCCCCCTCCAGCAGGGCCGCCAGCGCGTCAAGGTGCGCTGCGGTCACTGTCGGGGGGCGGCCGGGTCGCGGACGATCCGGCAGGGCGTCGAAGCCGTCGGCGAGGAAGGCCTTGACGTACTTGCGCACCGTCTGCTCGTGGCACCCGAGGTGGCGGGCCACGCGGGGGATGCTCCACCCCGCGTCGGCCAACCGGATCATCTCCAAGCGGTCACGGGTGCGTGAGGTGACGTCGGGCGCCCGCGTGCGCCAGCGCACATCGTCCCGCTGGGCCGGGGTCAACTTGACGCGGATCATGACAGGGCACCTCCTTGCCCTCCATTCTACGATCTATTTACACCGACGTGCTTAGGCGAGACGGTCGACGTCCAGCACCGTGCGCTCGTCGAGCTACGGGCGCCCCGCACCGCGTTGCGCAGCGCGTCGTAAATATGTTCCCGCCTGCCATCGACGCGCCAAGCCTGGAAATAGTCGTAGAGGGTCTTTCAGGCCAGGAGGTCGTGCGGCAAGGCCCACCAGGTGACGCCGTTGCGGCCGACGTCGGGAATCGCGTTGACGACCTCGCGCACGTCGGCAGAGCCGAGCCGTACGCCTGGCTTGGCACCGGGGATGTGCGGTTCGAAACGCCGCCATTGAACATCGGTCAGGTTGATGGGGTATTGCGATCGACCCATCCACCTGTGCTAATGGGATACCCCCTTCTCGCCCCGGCTCTAACTGGGGCGATACGAAGACACGGGGCCTTCAGCGGTTGCCCAAGCGCTGAGCTGTTCGCGCAACGACCGCGGGACGTGAAGCGACATCGGTGCGCTACACCGGCGGCAGCAGCCGAATGAGCACGAGGGCAAACAGCGCAACGACAAACGCGACGAGGCCATCGTGGGACTGACAACGGAACGGTCAGGCATCTTCAGGCATCTTGCGGTAGATGCTGACGGATCCCTTTCAGGTTGAAGGGCCTCGTCGAGTGAACCTTGCTCGGCAGGGTGCTCATGATCGGCTCGAGTTCTTCCTGGTAGAGTCCCCAGAGCCGACGTAGCTCCGCCACAGGGTCCTGGTGGTCGTCCACCCGCAGGTCGACCAGGGGGTAGTCCTCCGTATGGACGACATTGAGCGCAGCCGACTGGCGGCCGCGCTTGTCGCCGCCCGCCGCTTGTCCGGCTTCGAGAGCTCGCACGAGCCGCTCGGGGAGCGCCTCGCCCCGGCATGCCTCGAAGGCTCGCGCCATCTCGGTGACGGTCGGCTCACCGACCAGCATGTTGCCGGCCACCGCGTAGCCGTTACCGGTGAGATGACCGAACCACCCGACACACTCGTCGCCTGAGTACGCCGCTGCACGCCCTTCTCGGTCCACGATGGCGAACTGACGCAGGCTGCGGCCACCGTCCTCCGCCGCCAGGCGGTCACGGGCCGATGCTGCGTCCATGCCGGCCGCGAGGTAGTCCAGCCCGTTAATGCCGATGTATGGGTTGACGAAGGATTGGGTCGAAATGGCGCCAACCCGGGCGCGCGCGAATGGGCAACGTGCTCCGACGCACAGGCGCTTGGTGCTGACGGCGATGCCGAGCATTCCGGTAGTTGGACAACGCGCGGTGATCGAGAACGTCATCGAGGTCCTCCGGCGTAATCTCCAAGAACACGCATGCTGTCGGTCTTGCTCCCCTAGTACTACAGCGACAGTTGGTGGAGGAGGGCCGCAAACGCGGGGGTACGGCGGCCCTTCGCACAGGTTTGAAGAGCTTCGACGGGTGGGAATGGACCTCTTCGGGTCGGTTCGCCATAAGTGCCGCTGTAGTACTAGTGGTCTGTCAGGGCCGATTAGTCGGTGGCAAGGGGTCTTCGGAGGTCGGCGCTTGGGCCCGCTTTTTGCCCGGGAGGCCTCGCCTATGGCGTACGTGTTCCGCGTTAATCTCGTCTATCCGGCGTTTGAGACCGACCACTAGAGCCTGCTTCGAAAGGGGGCAAGCCCGGTCTCAGCACGGTTCGGCGAGAAGACCTTAGCCCACTACCTGACCTACCCCGACTGGCGTCGCCTACCGCAGCTGATCCCACTTGCCAGGGCGGGCGGCCGGTGGTAGAGACATGACCCGCGCGAGTTGGACGGCTCGATCGCCGACGCGCTGAGCAGCGGCCATGCCTCGTGGTTGCCGCCGCACGACTCGGCGCCGTGGCAGACAGTCTACGCTTACTTTGGCCGCTGCCAGCGCGATGTCAAGGATGCTTCGCCGCCGGTAGCGGGTCTTGCCCCCCAAATTCGACATGATCGGCGATTTGAACAAGGGATCTTGCTGGTCCTGAAATTGCAATCGGTTGAGGGAGTGGAAGGTAGTGAAAGAGCAGAGCCATAAGTTCCTCGCCATGGGTAAGCGCAACAGGTACCTGTGTGAGTTGATCGCTCGAGAGCCAGGCGAATGGGGGCCTTGGACCAGCGGGATGTCCGGCTCCCTCCGCGTTCGCCTCCCGCTTCCCGAAGAGGCGAAGCAGAAGGCAAAGGAGGAAAGGGCCAGTAACTCCTCCAGCGACGCAACCCCGAGAACGCGCCGTTCCACCGCTTCCTTTCCTAAGGGAGTGTGTCCGAAGGGCGGACAGGCGGTCAGGATGGCCACGATGAGGCTACGGTCGACGGCCAACCCTCCGTGGTCGCTCTGCCACCAACGGAACCCCTGATGAAGGCCAAGCTGGTGGAGGAGATCCTCGACGCCTTCGGCGTAGCGACGCTGCTTGATGTACTCGCCGATTCCATCATCGCCGATTTTGC
>JAUJMG010000661.1 GCA_030446955.1 Thermomicrobiales bacterium | reverse complement strand
CAGAAGGGCCGCCGCTTCGACGAGATCTACGACGTGATCGGCGTCCGGGTCATCGTTGAAGATCGCAAGGATTGCTACGGGGCGCTCGGGGTGATCCACACGATGTGGCACCCGATCCCGGGGGAGTTCGACGACTACATCGCGACTCCCAAGGAGAGCATGTACCAGAGCCTTCACACCGCGGTGATCGGGCCGGAGGGCCACTCCCTGGAGATCCAGATCCGGACCCGGGAGATGCACCGGGTCGCCGAGTACGGCGTCGCCGCCCACTGGCGATACAAGGAGGGCGGCAAGTCCGACGCCCGCATCCAGGCTAAGGTCGCCTGGCTTCGCCAGTTAATGGACTGGCGCGACGAGGTCGCGGACGCCGAGGAGTTCGTCGAGTCCCTCAAGTCCGATGTCTTCCAGGAGATGCTCTACGTCTTCACCCCGGCAGGGGACATCATCGAGCTGCCGGCCGGGGCGACGCCCGTCGACTTCGCCTACCGGATCCACACCGAGGTCGGCCACCACTGCGTCGGCGCCAAGGTGAACGACCAGCTCGTGCCGCTGGATTACAAGCTCCAGAACGGCCAGGTCGTCCGGATCATGACCAGCAAGACGAAGCTGGGACCGAGCCGGGACTGGCTCCAGGCATCGGCCGGCTACGTCACCACCGCCTCGGCGCGGGAGAAGATCCGGCAATGGTTCCGCCGCCAGCAGCGGGATGAGAACATCGCGCAAGGCCGCGAGACGCTGGAGCGGGAGCTGCGCCGCCTGAGCCTGGACGTCAAGCCGGACGACGTCCTCAAGCACTTCCCGCAGTACCAGAAGGCGGAGGACCTGCTGGCCGCCATCGGTTACGGCGCCGTTTCGTCCAACTTGATCGCGGCGCGGCTGGCCGAGACCCGCAAGGAGGAGTTCGCGGTCGCGCCCTACGTGGATGCGCCGCGGACCCCGGCCCGCCTGGAAGTGATGGGCGCCGGGGGCTTGCTGACCAACCTCGCCTCCTGCTGCAAACCGGTCAACGGCGACGAGATCATCGGCTACACCACCCGCGGCCGGGGGATCACGGTCCACCGCACGGATTGCTCAAACATCCTCAACCTGCCGGACCCCGAGCGGCTCGTGCCGGTCGGCTGGGGCGACCAGGGCGGCGAGACCTTCGCCGTCTCGGTCCGGGTCAGCGCCTGGGACCGCGTCGGCCTGCTCAAGGACGTCAGCACCCTGCTGGCCGATGAGAAAGTCAACATCATCTCTGTCCTGACCACCACCCACGACGACCGCACGGTGACCCTGCTGCTGACGGTGGAGGTGGGGGGCGTCGGCCAGCTCAGCCGCCTCCTCCACAAGCTCGAAGGCATCCGTGACGTCTCGGAGGTCCGGCGCGACATCTCCGCCCCCGCCCGCGCCAGGGTCGGGTAGCGGGCGACGCGATCTCCTCACGACCACCGTACGGCCCTCCGCGCTGAGCCGATCGCCATTGGCGCGACGCCTTCAATCTGCTCGTCCATTTCGGCGGGATGTCCGGGTCCGCCGGGACCCTCTCGGAAGGCATCCCTGCGGGGTCATTGGATGGCCTCCGTTGTTCCTGGTCGAGGAGCGTAAAGGACTCGGGATACGGCTAGAGATTCGCTGGGGGTCCTGGACGGGTTGACTTGAGAGGGGAGCAATGCGCGAGAACTGCTGCCCGTTCGTGACGCGCCCATGAGCCATCTGAAGCCTGGCGTGTTGCGCGGCGAGGTTGTCCTCCTCCGGCCGACCGTCGCCGCCGACGCCGAGCCCCTGACCGCCATCCTCGCCCACCCAGGCGTCGTGGAGTGGTGGGGGCGCTACGATCGCGATCGGGTCGAGCGGGAGCTGATCGACCCCGATGACGGCACGGTGCCCTTCACAATCGAGATCGATGACCAGGTGATCGGGCTGATCCAGTACTGGGAGGAACCCGAGCCCGACTACCGGCATGCCGGCATCGACATCTTCCTGCACCCAGCCTGGCACCGTCGGGGGCTCGGCGTTGATGCCGTGCGCACCATCGCTCACTTTCTGTTCGAGGAGGGCGGCCATCACCGGATCACGATCGATCCGGCCGCACACAACGAGCGGGCGATCCGGGCGTATCAGAAGGTGGGATTCAAGCCGGTCGGGATCATGCGTCGCTACGAGCGTGGCCTCGACGGCTCCTGGCACGACAGCCTGCTCATGGACCTCCT
>JAUJMG010000018.1:18761-23959 GCA_030446955.1 Thermomicrobiales bacterium | reverse complement strand
CCCTTGTAGCGCTGCACCTCGGCCTTCTCGCCGAGCCGCTTCATGGCTGCCTCGCGCTGCTCCTCGTTGTAGACCCACGCCTCCTCTTTCCCGGCCTTGATGCGGTAGAGAGGCGGCTGCGCGATGAAGACGCGGCCGTCCAGGATGAGCGGCTCCAGATGCCGGAAGAAGAAGGTGAGCAACAAGGTTCGGATGTGAGCGCCGTCAACGTCGGCATCCGTCATGATGATGACGCGGTGGTAGCGCAGCTTCGAAACATCGAACTGCTCCCCAACCGATGTTCCCAGCGCCGTGATGAGTGTCCGGATCTCGTTGTTCTGAAGCATCTTGTCCAGGCGTGCCTTCTCCACGTTCAAGATCTTGCCCCGAAGCGGGAGGATGGCTTGGAACCGTCGATCACGCCCCTGCTTGGCGGAGCCGCCGGCCGAATCGCCCTCGACGATGTACAGCTCGGCGCGAGCCGGATCTCGCTCCGAGCAGTCCGCGAGCTTGCCGGGCAAGCTAAAGCTGTCCAGCCCGCCCTTGCGCTGGACGAGTTCGCGCGCCTTCCGGGCAGCTTCCCGTGCACGGGCCGCATTCAGACACTTCTCAATCACGCGCTTGGCAACCTGGGGATTTTCCTCCAGGAACGCGCCTAAACCCTCATTGACGACCGCCTGCACAGCCCCGGCGACTTCTGCGTTGCCAAGCTTGCCCTTGGTTTGCCCTTCAAACTGCGGCTCACCCAGCTTGACGGAAACAATGGCCGTCAGACCCTCGCGAACATCCTCACCCGATAGGGTTTCGTCGCCCTTGAGGAAACCGTTCCGCTTCGCGTAGTCATTGATCGTGCGGGTCAACGCAGACTTGAAGCCTGACAGATGGGTCCCACCGTCGATGGTGTTGATGTTGTTGGCGAAGGTGTGGGTCGACTCGCCGTAGCTGTCGTTGTATTGCAGGGCAACCTCGACCATGCAGGCCGGCGTTTCCCGCTGGACATAAAAGGGACGCTCATGGACCGCCGTGCGGTTGCGGTTCAGGTGGCGGACGAAGGAGACGATTCCGCCTTCGAAGTAGAACGTCGCTTCCTTGTCGGCGCGGTCGTCAATCAAGGTGAGACGGAGACCCTTCGTCAGGTAGGCCGTCTCCCGGAACCACTGGACGAGCGCGTCGTAGCTGTAGTCGTGGCCGCCAACGAAAATGTCCGTATCAGCGAGGAATGAAGTCGTCGTGCCGTGGTCATCCGGATCAACTTTGCCAACCAGCTTGACCGGTCCGGCCGGTTTGCCGCGCCGGTACTCCTGGCGGTACAGCTTCCCAGCTCGCTTGACCTCGACCCGGCACCACTCAGAGAGCGCGTTAACCACCGAAGCGCCAACCCCGTGGAGCCCGCCGGATACCTTGTAGCCTCCGCCGCCGAACTTCCCGCCGGCGTGGAGCACCGTCATGATCACCTCGAGGGCAGACGTGTTCATCTTTGAGTGCTTGTCCACGGGAATGCCACGCCCGTTGTCGGACACCGTAACGACGTTGTCGGCGCCAATCCGGGCGACAATCGCGTTGCAGTGGCCGCCCAGCGCCTCATCGACGGAGTTATCGACGATCTCTCGAACGAGATGGTGCAGCCCCCGTTGGTCGGTGCTGCCAATGTACATTCCGGGGCGCCGGCGCACAGCCTCAAGCCCCTCCAGCACCTGGATGTTGCTCGCGTCGTAACTCACTGGCGTGGTTTTGGCAGTGACAGCCATCGAGATCGTGCTCCTTTTCTCTGTAGTGGCGGGATGCTGGGTGATTCAGGTCAGGACCGGGCATGACCCCGGCTGGGGCGGCCACGAGAGGCTGAGTGCTCAACAGACGACGTAGCGCCTGCCGCGGTTTCGCAGGTGGAGACGAACAAGGCTGCAGATGGTCTGGCTCGTCGCCTCGGCGTGGCAGTCAATGTGGGGATGGCTCATAGCAACGACACGATGTGCAAGCAGGAGGATCGTCTCATAGAGATGCTTATGGATATCGGTGTCAGGGAAGCGAGGCCGCGTCCTACCCCGTTTCCCTCATCGACCTGGCTCTTTCCGTGCACGCGTCTCCCGCCTTGCTTTCCAGTTCACGCCCATCCAAGCGCTTCAAGCCGGTCCTCGTCCAGCCCGAAGTGGTGCCCGAGTTCGTGAACCACCGTCACACGGACTTCGCGAGCCAGATCAGCACGGGACCGGCAGGATCGTTCGAGTGGGCCCCGGTACAACGTGATCTTGTCTGGCAGGACCATCGAGTAGCCGGCATCTCGCTCGGTCCGAGGAACACCTTGGTAGAGGCCAAACAGTTCCTCATCCGGTGGTAGCCCATCCGCTCGAAGGGTGTTTTCCGGCTCGTCCTCGATTACCACGTCCACGTTGTCGAGCATCGCCAGGATGTCGTCTGGCAGGTCGTCTAGGGCCCGCTGGACGAGGCGCTCAAATTGGCGCCGCCGAGCTGTCTCGACGCGACCACGGATCCGTTCCGACATGCCTCATTCTACCATTTTTTGACGAACCTGTCAGCGGCAGATGTGGTCAACCAGTGCGTCCGTTCACCCTTTTTCGACCATCTTATGAGGAAACGATCCGCCCGCCTAACGTTAGCTTGTTGCCTCTCCAGCCATGGCCGCCGCGAGCATCTCCCGGGCAATGGCGAGCGAGTCCCCGAGGCCCACGCCACCATGTTCAAGGACCACCGCGACGGCGTACCGTGGCTCCGGGTCACCGACGAACGCGATGAACCAGGCATGAGGCTCACCGTCGCCGACTTCAGCGGTCCCTGTCTTCCCACCTACCACCAAGCCTTCAATTTGCGCACCCGCGGCGTACCCGTTCTCGACGGCGTTGACCATCATGTCCTGCACTTGGTCGGCGCTTTCGGCACCGATGGGGCGCCGCCACACCGCAGGCTCGGTTTCGCGCTTCAACACCCCTTCCACATCGCGCGTCCCAGAGACCAAATAAGGTTGCATGATGACGCCGTCGTTGGCGATCCCTGCCGCGACAAGAGCCATGTGAAGAGGGCTCGCCAGGATCTGACCCTGGCCGAATGCAGTGTCCGCCAGGGCTGGCCGGGAATCGAGAAACTCGGGGGTCGAGGCGAGTTGACTGCGAGCCACGGGCAGGTCGAACGGAATCTCCTCACCGAATCCAAAACGAACCGCGTAGTCCTGTAGCCGGTCCGGTCCTAGCTGGAGACCCACTCTAGCGAGCACCACATTGAGGGACCAGGCAAGCCCGTCGCTGAGGGTCCACGTCTCGATGGTGTCGTCCGGCCGGTTGTACTCTGGAATGGTGTGCCCCTCGATCACGAGAGCGCCGTCATCCTCGTAGGTTGAGGAAGGGCTGGCCAGGCCCGAGTCGACCGCAGCTGCAGCCGTGACCGTCTTGAACGTCGAGCCAGGGGAAAACAAGCCGTCTGTAGCCCGGAGAACCAGAGGAGCAGCCTCATCGGAGATTAAACGTTCCCAATATCCTCCCGCAGCTTCGGCGTCGGAGGGATTTCCCGTGAATAAGCGGTTGGGATCGTAATGAGGGTTGCTGGCCATGGTGAGAACCGCTCCCGTCTCCACCTCGAGCAGCACCACCGCACCCGGGCGCCCTTCGAGCAGCTCATGGGCGTATCGCTGGAGATCCGCGTCGAGGGTAAGCTGCAGATCCACGCCGGTCTGTGGACGGTGGAGCAGGTTGTTTTCCCACCGCAGGAAGGGATTATTCGCCGACCGGCCAGACAGCTCGTCGTCGAAGCTCGCTTCGAGACCCGCGTTGCCGTACCGAAGGGGCGAGTAGTAGCCGACCAGGTAGGCAGACTCAGGCTCGGGGTACACCCGTGCCCAGATATCGCCTTGTTTCACGGTATCGGCGATCAGGACACCGTTGCGGTCAAAGACGCGACCGCGCCTAATGCTCAAGCTTTCGTTCTGTAGCCGAGGATTCGCGAGGGAGTCGCCGTTCGGAGCGCGGGCGACTCGTCGTTCCGTGACATCCCCTTGAACGATTTGAATGCGCACCAGTTGGACACTCAAGATGGCAAAGACCGTGGTTAGGACGACGGCGGTGCGCACGACTGTCCGGTTGAACTGAGGGAGCGTCGAGGGCAGCCGCGGCCAGAAGCCAACCAGCAGCATGAGCCAGGCTGCACCGAGAATCCCGAGCCAGCGCGCGTCACTGATCCCGCCGCTCAAGCCGAGTCCAAGCACGACAGCCGCAAGGAAGAGGGAAAGAGCCGCGGCACGGATTGCGGTTGGCATGACAGCGGGTTCCTCCGAAGGGCCAGAGCGTCCACGTGGACTGCAAGAAGGGCTAGGCCTGGCGGCGGTGTGATCCGGAGATATTGAGAAGCAGGCCAATGATGAGGAAGTTCGTGAGCAGCGAGCTTCCACCATAGGAGACAAACGGCAAGGTGATCCCGGTGAGCGGGATGAGACGGATCACACCGCCCGTGATGATGACGGTCTGGATGCCGAGAATCGTCGCCAGCCCCACGGCGGTGAGGCGCGCGAAGCGGTCCGGTGTTCGCAGCCCGATAGCGAAGCCCCGCATGACGAGGAGAAAGTAGAGCGCGAGCACGGCGACGGTTCCGAGGAGGCCAAGTTCCTCGCCAATGGCCGAAAAGATGAAGTCGGTCTGCACCTCCGGGATGTACCAGGGCCGTCCCATCCCGAGCCCGCTACCGAAGAGGTGTCCGCTGGCCAGAGCGTAGTCCGACTGTACCTGTTGGTACCCCACATCCAAGGGATCCTGCCAGGGATCGAGCCAGTTTTGCACCCGGAGGCCGATTCGCCCGAACGCCTGAAACGCGCCCCATGACGCGATCGCGAAGGAGAGCAGGCCGATGGCGACGTAGAGAGCACGCCCACTGGCGACGTAGAGCATGGCCAGAAAGATGCCAAAGAAGAGCAGGGCCGAGCCGAGGTCGTTCAGGATGACGAGGACCATAAGGGACGCGGCCCACATGAGACCCATTGGAAGCAGGTACGGTAGCGGTGGAAGGCGCAATCGGCCGACCTGCCAACTCGCCGCGAGGACATCACGGTTGTCCTCGAGATAACCAGCGAGGAAGATCACGAGGGTGATTTTGACGATTTCCGAGGGCTGGGCTTGAAAGGGCCCGATGGTGAGCCAGAGCCGCGCCCCGTTGATCTCGGTGCCGAAGAGAAAGGTGATCGCCAGCAAGGCGAGGCTGATGAGCAGCCAGGTGTATTTGTA